>JABSSR010000301.1 GCA_013213965.1 Verrucomicrobiales bacterium
TAGCTATTGCACGTTTTTTGGCAATTTTTTGCCTTAAAAATCAATTTTTTGATATGTGGAGCTTATAAAGTGTTAATCTTCAATGACGTCCGGCCAATCTGTATGAAAAAATTCGCCAGCACCTTTATCGACTCTCTCATAGGTATGGGCTCCAAAAAAGTCTCTCTGAGCCTGCAATAAGTTGGCGGGCAGGTTCTCCGAGCGGAAACTATCATAGTATCCGAGTGATGAACTGAAAGCAGGTACTGGGATACCGTTTCGTATAGCTAAACAGACAATTTCGCGCCAACCGGACTGACTTTTATCTAAGATTTCATTGAAATATTCATCCAGCATTAGATTGCCAAGTTCTGGATTCCTCTCATACGCCTCAGTGATTCGGTTAAGGAAACGGGCTCGGATAATACAACCGCCTCTCCATATTCTAGCAATGGCACCCAGATCCAATTCCCAACCATGCGAATTTCCTACTCTTTTCATAAGATCAAGGCCCTGCGCATAGGATATTATTTTTGATGCGTGTAATGCATCTTTGACTTTCTCAACGAGTTGCGATTTCTCGATTCCGGAACCTGACAAAGAATCATTAGAAGGGCCACTCAATTGAGAAGAGGCGCTGACTCTTTGTTCTTTTAGGGAGGAAAGAATCCGGGCCTCAACGGCAGCATTTATAGTTGAAATCACAACACCATTTTCCGCAGCACTCATTACTGTCCAGCGCCCGGTCCCTTTCTGGCCAGCACGGTCAAGTATCATCTCAACGATTGCGTTTCCTGTTTCTGGATCTTTCTGAGCAAAAATTTTGCTCGTTATCTGAATGAGATAACTTTCGAGATCTCCATCATTCCAATCAGAAAACACCTGGGCTAATTCATCAGCCGTGAATCCTGCAGATTTAAAAATATTATAGGCTTCACAAATGAGCTGCATGTCACCGTATTCGATACCATTATGAACCATCTTGACATAATGTCCTGCTCCACCGGGTCCGATAAGAGTAACGCACGGATCATCGTCAACCTTTGCAGAAATTGATTCAAAGACCGGACGAATTATTTCCCAGCTCTCTTGGGGGCCTCCGGGCATGATTGCAGGCCCCTTCAGTGCGCCCTCCTCACCACCAGAGACGCCAGTTCCTATAAATAATAATTCCTTTGCTTCAAGTTCCTTGGAACGACGTTCACTATGAATATAAAAAGAATTTCCACCGTCAATGATCAGGTCTCCAGTATCCAACAACGGAACTAACTGCTCAATGACCTTATCAACTGCATCACGGTCATTAATATCATTTCCAGCAGTGGATTTTACCATCAGCATGACTTTGCGGGGCCTTTCAAGGCTACTCACAAACTCTTCAATATCTTCAAACCCTTCAACGCTTTTGCCTTTAGCTGAACCACTCAAAAATCCGTTCATAGTTTCACTGGTACGGTTATATACCGAAACATTAAAACCTCGACTCGCCACATTGAGGACCAGATTCTGACCCATAACTGCCAGACCAATTAAACCAAAGTCATTCTTGCTCATTTCTTTTGCTTTGCTCTTATTATTAAATTTGTAAGGATTTCTATGCTATGAAACATTCAAAGGGCGAACGACCTATAGCGCAACACACAATGCATAATCTAACTTTTATTTTATCTAATCAGGAAATAGCAAATCGGGATCCTGAATGGAACGAAAATTTCGGTGCTGAAATAATATTCTGGGGAATTGTCAGGAGGATGGAAAATGGCAAATCTATAAAAGGTATAGAATACAGTGCCTACCAAGAACTCGCAGAAACCTTAGCAGATAAGTTTGCATTAGAAGCGGAAAGAAACTTTGGAGAACACAGGGCAGAGATAATCCACAGAATAGGATTCGTTATCGTTGCCGAACCTTCAGTTGTTCTGAGAGTGGGAAGCTGCCATAGTGGAATTGCCTATGAAGTTTCACAATGGTATCTGGATAAAATAAAACAATCATTCCCAATCTGGAAAAAAATCGTCTACTAGGAAAAGTATGAATTTACCGAACAAGCTTACCATAGGACGAGTTGGAATGACTGGTCTCTTTGTCATGGTAATGTCATTTCCTGACTCGTACATCAAAGAAAATCAATTGCCAGATTGTCGAATCACAGTCGCTCTCATCTTCTTTCTGATAGCTTCAATAACTGATTTTCTTGACGGCTATTTTGCCAGAAAACTTAATCTTGTAACAGACTTTGGAAAGTTAATGGATCCACTCGTGGATAAAATTCTTACTAGCGCCGTGTTCATCATTCTGACTAAAGAGGAAATGGTTCCCGCATGGATAACTATAACAATAATTGGCAGAGAATTCCTTGTGACAGGACTGCGCTTACTTGCCTCTAATCAGGGATCCTTACTTTCCGCGGATTCACTAGGGAAATGGAAAACCGCTTCTCAAATTATTACAGCCACTTACTTTCTAATTGCTATAGGATCAGATGAAAAAATGATAAGTCCTCTCACCTCATTTCAACAGCCCTTCATCGGAAACGTGCTCCTAATTATTTGCACGATGATAACGGTAATTTCAGGAGCCTCTTACTTGATTAAAAATTTCAGTCTTATAAAAACGGACTAAAAAAAGAACGGAATTATCCTCCTCGGTTGAATAGGCCCCGGGACGGAACATTAATGATGTCGTTCGGCTCAAGCTTAACATTTGCTTTGCTGGTCGTTTTAGATAAATCATGTATTGTCGCTTTTCCTCCCCTCGTAACTTTAACTTTCCTGGGATTAGCAAAATCTGAAAATCCTCCACACTGGGCAATCGCATCAAGTAATGTAAGTCCCGGCGTAACACTAACGCTTCGCCTCGTATGCACCTCGCCGAGAACACTGACATACCGCTGTAGGGCACCTGCTTCGCCAAGGATAATGACAACATTAGGTTTAGTGAATATCTCAGCATCCTCAAAGGCCTTTTCTACTTTCCTCATTAGTTGTGATGGCTTCATTCCAGCGGCTTGCATTTCCTCAAGATAAAGCAGCTTAATAGTACCTTCATCGCTTATAGTATATGTCTGACTAATTGAAGTTTGATCATCTGCCGGGACACCCGTAAGACGAAGCCCAAACGATTGGCCCTTTTGCAGAATCGGTTCTGCCGCATAAATTGTTGTAGCTAATAATGTCAATATAATTGAGAAGTTTATTGCTTTCATTAGTACTTGTCTTCAGCTGAGATTTCTTCACTTGAACTTTTCGACTCCTTGGATGAAGAGGACTTTGTTTTATCAGAACTAATTTTCTGATTAGGATCCATGTTACTTGGAGAATAATATGTATAATAACTCGTATAATATTGGTACTGATTATCAGAACGCACATCAACATTATTTAGAACGACTCCGAGCGCCTTTCCGCCAACATTCTCAATTGCTTGTTTGACTCGAATCAACATGCCCCGAGGAAGTTTCCTGTGCTGAATAACGATAATCGTGAGGTCAACCTCTGACGCCAACACGGAAGCATCACTGACTCCAAGGATCGGTGGAGAATCAACTAATACCAAGTCAAATCGACTCTTAACATCAGCTACCAGCTCTGACATTCTTCGTGAGTTAAGTATTCCCGCTGCATCAGATGGAAGAATACCAGAAGGCATGAAGTAAAGATTCTCATATGCTGTCTGCAGAATAACATCCTCCAGTGCAAGGTCAGTAGTAAGATAATTAGTCAAACCCACTGAATTATTAATGTTAAAGAAAGTGTGTAATTGTGGTCTACGTAAATCACCATCAATCATTAGGGTATTATATCCTCCCTGAGCACAGACATAAGCTAAGTTTACTAAGGTCGTTGATTTACCTTCGCCGGCTCCACCACTAACTATAGTCATGGAATTGGCATCAGATGTCTTCCTGTTAAACTCAATATTAGTTCTTAGGATCCTGTAGGCCTCCGCGTCCGGACTCAGTCCACTCTGACGGTGAAGAATACCGACATCCTGAGGAATGACCGCAAGAACTGGCAACTCAAGAAAATGCTCCACCTCATCTAAGCTCTTTACGGAAGTATCAAGATACTCAAGGAAAAAGGCCATTCCTATACCAAAAACAAGCCCGACAGCTGCACCCAAAACCAAGTGAAGCTTTATATTTGGTCGTGCAGGATTATCAGGATCTGATGCTTCCGCCTTCTCATGAATAACCATTGGCGTTCTCTGGCCGGCGGCATCAATCTTTTCCTTTGCAAGTTGGGACTGCATTCCGTTAAGCATCTCTTTAGAAAGCTCATACTCTTTTTTAGCTTCGATATATCTGACATTATCTTTTCGCTCTTTGAGTGATGCTTTTTCTGTCCTTTCCTTCGTCTCCTTTGAATTTTGAAATTGTTGCTCCGCCATCGAAAGCTGTGTCTGGAGCGCCTTCTTATGAACTTCCACCGCATCAAGAAGCTGTATCATCCTAAGTTTTAACTGCTCATCAATGTTTAAAATTTTGGGGTGTTTTTTACCGACTCCACTTTCCTCTAAAGCGGCACGAGCAAGCTCAAGGGTTTGATAGGAACTCCATCCGTTTGATAATGTATCGTTCTTGATACCAAGGTCCACGGCAGATTTAATGAGTTCCTCGCCTTTAAGATCCGTCAAAGATTTGATTGTTGTCCTTAGGTTCTGGATAGCGGCTTCGGCTTGGAACTCTTTCTGTTTCGCTGTCATGACTAAGGAAGCTATACCTGTGTTCGGCTGACTGCCGCGTAACCATGTCGGCTCACCAAGACTCAAATCCACTATGTTCAGTTCCTCCATCAGACCAATCATCATGTCTCTGGATTTTTCCAATCTGGTCATCTGAGCTATGATTTGAGTATCTAACTTCTCGAGTGCTTTATCCGCTCTTTCTTTTTCTTCATTTTGCCTCCTCGCCTGATAAGCTTCAGCTAATGCATTCGCAAGATCCGCTGCCAGCTGTGCATCGGTATCAAAGACCTCGATATCAATGAGGTCCGTTCCTCTAACGTCCTGCGTTTCGACTTTCTTCTTAAGGATACGAAAAGCATCATCTTCAGAACTTACTCCCCACTCTTCCATAAGATTCAATGGCCGACCCAAAGAATCCCTTCCATTATTAATGACTTCTTTAAACGTTTCCCTGCTCTGAATAATTTCGAACTGAGTCTGCATAAATGTCATGTATGGCAGACTCTCCGAACCAAGATTACCAACGGTGCCGGTTTCACGAAAAACCTCAAGGTCTCTGGCCTCTCTCTGCACCTGAATCTGAACCCGACCCAAATACTCTGGCGGGCGCAAATACGCGATCACCATCGCCGTCATAAAAACCAGAAAAAACGTAAGTAAGATGACCGAATAACGATTCCTAACAACTTGCCAGTAATCGAGTGCGTGAAGCTTAGTCTCGCTCTGTTTGGCCATGATAACTATTTATAGACTTTTTGAGGTGAATATAGAATGAATTGGAAAGGGAGTAAAAATAAAGGCATTCCTCACAATTCTCAACGATTATTAAACAACAAATCCCCCTGCTGCATTACAGCTAGGGGGATTTGAAAGTTAAATTAATGGTCAAATTTAGAATGTCACACTAATACCTGCCCACAAGCGATGCCTGTCATATTCCCTGAAAGCACTGTCGGATGTATGATGAGTCAGTGTGTACCCTAGATTCAAATCAGTATTAGACATTAGTCTATAATTGAGTCCCAAGTTTAAACTTAATCCGTATTCAGTAAGCTCAGATAACACTCCGCGATCATAATCACTACTATGATAACTTAGTCCGGCCTTACCTCTTAAATCATCTGAGAACGCATGAGAAGCATTGAGCGCAGTTCTAAAAACAGATCTGGACTCTGCCAGATGAAAGAAGACCTCTGAATCCTCGTATCCGTAACGTGTGAACCAGACAAGCTTTGTGCGATCACTCAGCTCATAGCGCAGAGAAGCCTCAGCGTATGGATTCCAGCCATCATCATCATTGTTATCATAATCACGGTTCTCTCCTCCCAAACGAAGGGTCCCGCTTACGTTTTCACTAAATTTGTGATCAGCACCAGCCAAAAGGTAATTCGCATCATAATCCAAATTAACAATATCGTAATCGGTATTTGCTCTGCGATACTCACCAACGAGTGAAGTCAAACGGTCCAGAACATAACGAACTTCTTTAGAAAATGTCTGAGTGAATCGATCCTCTCCTACTGATTCAATCTCATTCTCATAGTCTATCCCGGTCACTGTGAACCTTGCCACTGTACTCAACCTGCGGCTCCAGGAACGTGAAATCCAAAGATTATTGTATCCGTATGAATATTGATCCAAGCGCCGTGAAGCAGATGCTCCAATCGCGTCATCTGGTTCTATTTCATAGCTAAAATAGGCACTGTTTCCAACAGTTACTCGAGGATTCACTCTATGATGAACTGTTAACCCAAACCTTGCTGTCTGAAAATTATCGTCAGCTTGTGACTCAGGTTGATCAAAGTAATATAATGTAGAAAGGCGAGCATTCAGATCAATATGTGTTCTGCGCGATCCTCCGGCATAGGCTGCACCTACTCCACCTCGGATATACCCCGATTCCTCTTCGAGTCCGTCCGGGCGATTACCAACGTTACTATCAAAACCAAGGTCACCGCTAATAGTAGTTGTGAATGGAAGCCTTGAATCGAAATCATCAAATGATCCAGATTGTCCAATGCTGAGAAGTCCTTGACCCGATGCGCTCAGGATGCAGCCGATCAAAGAAATCAAAATCAAGAAAGCACTTTTTTTCATATTTTGTGAAAGATTCACTTCGGCGGAATCTGTGTATCTAGTATTTGGGGTAATTTTAGATTGAAAAATTAATTTACTACCAATCTTTATGGATCAGTTGGTGTAGAAGGAGTGTCCGTATCTCTTCCAAGTAATCTATCAATGAGCGCCTGTTGAGCCGCAAGTTCGGCAGCAGTGAGTGGCCCAAAGAATCCGGAACCTCCTCCAGCAGACGCGACTGGTGCGATAAGATATACACCACTAACAACGACTGGCTCAGTTCCAAAGTCATCTCCATCTCCCATAACCGCATCAATGGCCGCGCTAATTGCTTTTGCTGATTTAGGAGCAGCTGCAACTGCACATTCATGAACGACGGCTGTTTGTTTTGGGGCTGCCTTAACTGCTGCAGTCACGACGTCAGCCGCATCACCTCCACCAGCTATCGCGGCCTTAACGATGGCGCAAACACAACCTTCGTGTTTACTAATCATTTTTGTTACTGTGCTTGCAGCGGTGGCAGGCTTCGCGCTAACGGCAGCCTTGGTCTGCTTTGCTACCTCTGAGCAATCAAATTTTGTTTCAGCGGCAATACTAAAAACTGACAAAGAAACGAAACTAACGAGAAGAACCAAAATTTGCTTCGATAAACTTTTTTTCATAGTCTTGTGTTAATCTATTGATTGGTTGTTTTTTAAATTACTAGAGTCTTGGAAATTAAATTCTATTTTACCTCTTTACATAGCCAATATCCCTAATACTTCAGCAAATCGCAAGACTTTTCTGGGTTTCATTATAAAATAAAATCATTGCTTTTATTGATTAAAATTAGCTTTAACATTTAATCTTTTCTAAATATTAATATAATGGTAATAATAATTGGATCATTCATTACCAACCAGTTAATACAAAAAGCTTGTTATAAATGGTTCAATAAAACTCTAATAGTCTTCAAAAAACAAAGGATTCGTAGATATTAAACGCATCTCTTATTTAAAAATTTATCAACTTTCCAGTTTCTGCTTTTTGATTTTTGACTTAATAAATCACCTGAATGACTAAAAAGAAATTGATACTTATCCAGCTTTGTATTGCCGCGATCATACTGATCGCGTGGGAGATAACCGCAAAGTGGGCTGAGTGGGGAATTGGTTATAAATTTGTCGCAACATTTTTTATTGCCATCGCTTTAGGACTTTTTGCTGTCTTAGTTATGCTCCCGGCTTTAGCAGATAAGGTAGGAGCTTTCTTCTTTTCTGCGCCAGAACAAATAAAACCTGACGCTCTGATTAAAGCTGCCGCCAAAGTGTCTCAGGGCGATTATGAAGGAGCCATTAAGGCATACCGTGCAATAGCATCAGAGGAACCAGAAAATCGTTTCCCTGAATTTGAAATCGCAAAGATCCAACAAGATTATTTACATGATGTGGACGCAGCTATCAAAACCTTCGAAGAATCATTAGAAGAAAATGAATGGCCAGAAAATGACGCGGCCGCAATACTCTTTCGACTACAACAGATATATTTGGAATCAAAACAAGATGAAGAACACGCAAAATTTCTATTACAAACTGTCATCGACCGCTTTCCCAATACACGACACTCAGCTAATGCTCATCACCGACTCAATGAAATAAATAAAATCGCCTAATTATTGATTGGATTTAAATCGAGCATAATAAATTATTTTCCCCTGTTCAGCCCATAACTTCTCAAAGTCAGTCTGCGGATAATAAGAATCAGGATCCCATCGAGTCTCTTTCAGTGAGGGGAAACTATTTAAAACTGACATTGATTCTTCGAAGTATTCTTGATGATCTGTTTTAAATAAAAATTCACCGTTCGGTTCTAAGACTCTAACAAGGGAAGTGCAAAATTCCTCACTCACTAATCGCCGCTTATGATGTTTTTTCTTGGGCCATGGATCTGGAAACAATAAATGAACTCTTGAAGCACAATGATCCGGAAGTAACCACTCTAAAGGGTAAGAGGATTCCAATCTAAGGACTTTCAGATTTTGTAAACCTTCTTTTTGCGAGCGACGGCAAACTCTGCGGACCCTCCCAAGTAAACGCTCTACTCCTAGAAAATTCTTCGAAGGAAAATGCACAGCTAAATCTATTAAAAAAGACCCGTCCCCGCATCCAAGATCAATTTCAAGTGGCCGCTCAGGATCAGGGAAAATCTCAGCTTTTTTCAGTTTTGTAAAATAATCTGAAGGAGAAAATTGCACAAATATCTTCAAAAAAATCTCTAAACAGGATCAATAATTGTATCTGGACCCTCCATCCATCGATCATGTTCCTTAATTAAATCTATGAGCCGATCAACTGCCTCTTGCTGAGGAATATTAAACTTCACTGCCTGCTTGCCAACGTAAAGATTAATTTTGTCTGGAGCCCCTCCCACATAACCAAAATCAGCGTCTGCCATTTCACCAGGTCCATTAACTATGCAGCCCATGACAGCAATGCGAACACCTTTCAAATGACCTGTTGCAGCTCGAATCTTTGCCGTGGTCTCCTGCAGATCAAATAACGTACGGCCACAACTCGGGCACGCCACATAATCTGTCTTAAATATACGAGCACCTGAAGATTGAAGGATATTATACGCCAAACGCAAAGACTTCGCGGGCCCTTCCTCGCCCTGAACCAAAATACCATCACAGATACCATCACAGATGAGCGAACCAATATTTGCTGCAGCTACAAGCAATGTTTCCTCGGATTTCTTTTCAGGGTTTGTGCTCGGTATAAGAGAGTCTTTAATTACTAAAGGATGCCTAGGTTGAACACGAGATGCGAGCAGTCTGAAACCTGAAACGACCGGCACATCCAAACCGTCAGACAATGTAACAGGAACCGCATCTGGACGATCATTAATCGCGCTCACCGCAACATCATCACGTGGATCAATGGCAAGCAATCCAGAGGTCTCTGAAATAATTTCAGGTTGAAACTCGCCCATTTCCAAAAGCTCATGCGAAACAGTATCAAATTTTTTCTCTGATGTGAAAACTCTTACAGTCTCTTTACCTCCCATGTAAATTCCTTGGACTTTAATTCTTTTCGATAGACGACGCTGATAAGTAAATGGATCAAAAGGATCAGATTCCAAATGGAAATTAATCGGGTCTTTTTTCACCTCTCGCTCGCATACTGCAGCAAGAGCACGGGCAACGGGCACTTCTCGAACAGCATCCTCGGTCAGGGAAACACGTATCGTATCTCCTATTCCATCCATTAGTAATGACCCTATTCCGATTGCACTTTTAATTCGTCCGTCTTCCCCGTCTCCGGCCTCAGTGACACCAAGATGTAAAGGGTAATTCCAGTCAGTCCCTTCTGCTTCAAGAACTGAAACTAAGAGGCGATAAGCAATTATCATTACTTTGGGATTACTTGCTTTCATCGAGAAAACAAATTCATGGTAATCCAATTCCCTAGCAATCCGTGCAAACTCCATGGCACTCTCAACCATTCCCCTAGGAGTATCCCCGTAACGATTCATTATACGGTCACTAAGGCTCCCATGATTTGTGCCAATCCTCATAGCAACTCCTCGTTCCTTACAGATCTTAACTAATGGTGTGAACTGTTCTCTTATTCTCTGTAGTTCTTCCAAATATTGCTGATCACTATATTCACGTATTTCGAATTTCTTTTTGTCAGCATAGTTTCCTGGATTAACTCTGACTTTATCTACCCACTTCGCAGCCTCCAATGCAGCGTCCGGTTTAAAATGGATGTCGGCCACTAAAGGAACCTGACACCCATGCGAACGAACTTTTCGGGCAATGTGTTCAAGATTAGCTGCGTGCCTTCGGGTCTGTGCTGTTATTCTTACAATCTCGCAACCGGC
Source organism: Verrucomicrobiales bacterium (assembly GCA_013213965.1). GTDB lineage: Bacteria > Verrucomicrobiota > Verrucomicrobiia > Verrucomicrobiales > DEV007 > EC70. The sequence goes on from JABSSR010000301.1 coordinate 10,606, forward strand.
ATCTGCCAGTTCCAAGATTTCTTTCACTGAAGCATCTGTATCCATCGTGTCCGCAATAATCATTGACTGAATGCGGATCGGATTCTGATCACCAACACTCACGGAACCTATACTGACCTCACGAGTAAGTCTCCGCTGAAAACGGTAAAGATTTTGAGGATACTTAAAATCCATCTGTGTCTATTAATTAAATAAGATCAAGGAGAAAACACGATCGGTTCGGAATCTTCTGACTCGCTAGATAAGTCACCAATATCAAACCACGTGACGTAAATCATGAAAGATATTAACAGTAATGCACAGCCAAACTGTAACATTTCCATTAATTTTATATTGAGAGGAGATTTAAATATCCATTCATAAAGCGCCATCGTAATATGACCCCCATCAAGGACAGGAAGGGGCAGAAGGTTCAACATTCCTAAATTCACATTAATAAGAACACTTAGTACAAAAGCAAAACGCCAGCCATACACGGGATCACTAAGAGTTTCATAATAATATCTTCCAATACCAACTGCAGAACTCATCTGTGAAACACTGACATCAGCATCATGCCACGGCATCAATGCACTAAGAGTTCTATATATAGCAGTGGCCCCGTTCCAAATTTGGGTGAAGGGATTCGGTCCGGGAATCTCGATCGTCATTGGAGGTAGTTGCCATTGCAACCCAAGCATGGCGGGTTTGCCTTCTGGTTGAGTTGGAAATTCTGGCACTATTAAAACTTTTATCTTCTCACTCCCCCTCAGAACAAGTAATTCGATTGATTTAATATCATCTCCCATTTTCTGAATCATGAAGCTTAATGTTTCTCGGCCAAATAATTCTTGGCCGTTCGCCTGTAGAATTTTATCTCCCGACTTAAGACCGGCCCTATCTGCAGGACTATTAGAAATTGTCATATCAACAATGGCTTCTGATATCGGAGTCACTCCAATTCTACGGAAATCCTGCCTCTGATGAGCCGGCCTTTCTTCCTTATCAAAACCACACCGAATTTCTACAGGCTCATTAATTCCTTGTCTCTTTATTAATAAAACGATCTCCTCACCCTCACTATAAATAATACGCTCAAGAACTGAATCTACCATTCCAGCAAAGCTCAAAACTTTAACTCCATCAATTTCAAGGATTTGATCTCCAGGACGAACACCGGCCAGCTCAGCAGGCATTCCTGGGACCACAGAACCGACCACAGTACTCTGAAGTTGTTCTCTGACAGGCTTTCCAAAACCCCAAACTAAAAGAGCAAAAGCAAAGGCCAAACCAAAACTAAATAATGGACCGGCAAAGGCCACAATGATCTTATCTTTTGGTGTTATTGGAAGTAAGCTTTCCTTCTCTTCGTTCTTACCTTCCAACATTTCCATTGGAGCCATTTGAGGCAAAGCAACAAAGCCCCCCATAGGAATCCAACCGAGTCCCCACTGAACGTCCTTAATCTTTTTTTTCCAAATAGGCTTTCCGAACCATATTTGGAATTTTTCTACTTTGAGCCCTCTCCATTTCGCCGCCCAGTAATGGCCTAATTCATGTACAACGATTAGTATATTAAAAAGAACAATGACCTGAAAAAGAGTCCATAATATTTTTCCAAGGCCTATGATTGAATCCATTATTTTTTATTTATTGAGAGCTGCCACTATATCACCTCAGATCAATGATCGCAAAAAGTGTATCAATAATAATGTGTACCAAGTCATACAATAGGGAAACTTCGAGCCCATCGATCAGCTTCTATTAATTCATCAATGGAAGGATTCCCAATGATATTATGATCATTCATTATTGATCCAACATGTTCCCATATGCCAGGAAAGCTCAATTGCCCTTGCAGAAATTGTGCGACTGCAATCTCGTTAGCCGCGTTCATTACTGCTGGTAAAGTACCTCCGGAATTTCCGGCTTGACGGGCAAGATTAAGTGCGGGAAAATCTTCCGTTCTGGGGTTTTCAAAATCTAATTTTCCAAGAGCAGCAAGGTCAACAGGAGGCAAGCTGTTCGGAACACGGTCAGGCCAGGTCAGAGCGTATTGAATAGGAAAACACATATCTGTTACGCTGAGCTGGGCCAGAACCGAACCGTCAATAAATTCAACCATTGAATGGACAATGCTCTGGGGATGAACAATGACGTCAACTCGATCCATTTCAATATCAAAAAGCCAACGAGCCTCAATCATTTCAAGGCCCTTATTAAAGAGAGTCGCTGAGTCAACAGTGATCTTTGGCCCCATGTCCCAAGTAGGATGATCCAGCGCTTTATCAACACTAACATTTGCTAGGTCTTCCCTTTCATATTCCCTGAAAGGTCCACCAGAAGCTGTCAATATCAATCGTGAAACGGTATCGGATCCCTTCCCCTCAAGGCATTGGAAGATCGCGTTATGCTCACTGTCAACTGGCAGGACTTTTGATCCTGTCCGCTGAGCCGTTTCCATTACTGCCTGACCCGCCATGACAAGTATTTCTTTACTCGCAACGGCCAGATCCTTGCCCGCTTCGAGGGCAGCTAGTGCAGGCCTGAGACCAGCAACACCTACAATTGCAATCAGCACAATGTCTGCCTCTTCTAGAGTAGCAAGTTCAACTAAACCCTCATCGCCAGAAAACATATCAACCCCGGAAGGAATATCAGAAATAATACTTTCAGCCGCATCCTGATCACTGAGACAAGCAGCTCGTGCCCCGGTCTGGCTCAGTTGAGAAAGGAGTTTGTCTGCGGACTTATGAGCACCGAGCCCCACAATTTCAATCCTTTCAGACAAGTCATCGGCTACCTTGATGGTACTGACACCAATTGATCCGGTTGATCCCAAAACGACCACTTTCTTTTTAATGTTGGCCATGACTTAAGATAACAAAGTTAAATAAATAAACAAAACAGGAGCAGTAAATAGAACACTGTCCAATAGGTCAAGGACACCACCAATGCCTGGTAAAATATTACCTGAATCTTTGACAGCAAGGCTACGCTTTAGAATTGACTCAGCCAAATCACCAAGGGCCGCAATGACAGCAAGACAAAAACTCAAAATCACAACTGCTCGCCATTCAAGTAATGGCATTTCATCTTTGAACAAATAAAACATTAAACATCCACCTCCCACAGCAAATGTTAAACATCCAAAAATAAATCCTTCCCAAGTCTTACCCGGGCTAATATGTGGAATCATCTTATTCTTTCCAATGAGTGTTCCAATCAGGTAGGCACCCATATCTGAGAATTTTGTTACTACTAGCAAAAATATAATATAATATTCGCCCCGTCCTCCTCCTGCGGAAACATCATAATTGATATAGAGAATTCGAATCAAGAATGAGATCAATACCGGGACATAGATGAATCCGAACACGGATCCAAAAAACAAGTCCTTTGTATTAGCTCCATCAATTGGATGAAATAAAAGAAGGACCGTCGGGACTATCACTGCCAAAGCAATGAAGCCAGAATCAATATATATGATTCCTCCATTACATCCCCCACTTAAGGAACATGCAATCAACGACAGATACAAGAAACCAAGAAATAGAGTAGAAAACCTAAGACTTTGAAATGCAGGAGTTCTCCTGAGGCCTAACAAACCAAAAAACTCAAAAATGCCCAAGGACCCTATAAGTATAATAATGGAAGAAAAAATTATTGGCCTATCAAAATAAACAGCGAATGCAATTAAAGCCCACAAGACAACTGTGCTTATGGCTCGAGAGCGGAAGACATTAGAGCGACTCTTCATGGAACCAGTATTGGGAAGATCAGACATTTGGTTAATTTGAAGCAGCTATCAGTAATTAAAAAGAGGCTTTGCCAAGATATTTTTAGCTGTTTTCAAAGCATTTGAAACACAAATGCTAGAACTTTTACGTCGAGAAGAACACTCTTTAAACTTATTTCGTAACATTAAATTCGCATTCTTATAAGGCTCATAAAAACGCTCAATCGGTGAACTATAAAGTTCCGTGAGCTGCTCTTTTATTCGCTCCTGAACAACAGCGCATTCTCTCTCATACAATGAAATAACCTTACGTCTCATTTGAATAGACAAAATAAAGAAAATTCCAATCATTAACAAAAAGACAAATGTAAATCCATAAATAGAATTTTCCATTTTTGAAAATATAAACCACCCTGAAACAGAAGCTACCAACAATGTCAATGAACCCAAAACAGAAGACCTCCGCAATTTGGAACCTATCTGTTTGAAATTCTCACTTTCCATAATTTCCTTTGTGAGAACTTCCCTAACGGCACTGGATGTCTCGTGGTACCAAGATTCAAATGACGGGTCCTGGGCATCATAGGAAGAAAGTAATTCAGTATCATCGCCAATCACGTTCCCAAAACCTTCATTAAAACAATGGTCTAAATCCTCTGTGTGTTTTTCTATTTTTCGCACAATCACAACCTCATTATCCTTTATGCTTTGATTAAGATTTTTCAAAACACTGCCCCTCTGTAAAAAGAAATTTTTACTACCAAGAAAAAACAAAATACTAACTAAACTATTTGATTTAATCAAATTTCTACGAAGATCTCTGAATTCATTTTTTAAGATATCAAGATCCTTTTTAAGAGCCTCGGCAAAATCATAAACCGCCTCCTCCTGAGAAAGGGATACAAGCTTATCTAATGACAATAAGCATTCCTCTTCCTTTTTTGTTATCTCAGCAGCATTCTCTAAGACTTTAGCCATCTGGTTCGTAGCATTAGTAAGAGTCAATTCAGCTCGAACATACCTATCTGCGAACGGGTGTCTCTTTTCCAAGGACTTACCAATCCACTCGAGAAGCAATTTTTTGCTATCGTTTACTCTATCTGAAAATGAACCGGATGAAGAAATAAGATGGACTGGCATCTCATCATTCAACATTTTATTGCCTGTGCTCCTTACATATTCTGCAATGGCTGATAATTCTTCATCAGTGCGTTGATCAATATTGGTAATAACTGATGCCACAGGACGCTTCGCTCCCATTTCTAAATCACTAATAAAATCAAATGATGCAGTATTCCAAGGATTGGTCGCCGTAAAAACCACCAAAACCACATCTGCAATGAGGTATACTTTCTTTAAATAATCTGGATCAGAAACATTACAGGTATCGGGAACCTCAATAAACTCGAATTCATTTAATCCTGAACATGATCGATAGGACTCGGTAAAATCATTCTCACTCTGGTCAGCAAAACATGTCCCATAACGCCAGAATATGATTGGTTTAGATGATTGATCTTTGGATAATGACAACTTTTCTCCTAAAAGAGTTTCAATTAAAGAAGTCTTGCCGCTGCCCTCGGCACCAATCACCATAACCGCTACGGGCCCATCGAGTGCAGCTGCGGCCGAACTCAAACCTGCAAGTCCAGATTCAGACATGCCGAGGTCATGACCAGCTTTCCTGAAAGTATTTAATAGCTTCCGCAAGCCTTCACGAGCAGAAAAGAAATCATCAGCTTGCATTCAATGAGCTTAGCAGGACATTTTGTCATGTAAATCTACTTAAAGACGCTCTTTCTTAATGGACTTTTTTTTGTCCAGCCGTATCAATTGAGCTACTAAGTAAATTATCATCATATTCAGTACGCGTGGCAATACTCCGACGCTCTATAGCAATGAGCTGACTGACCGTGACAAACCGATATCCATCGGCTAGCAACTCATTAAGCGCCCTGGGCATAGCGGCGATTGTCGGCCCATGAATATCATGCGCAAGAATAATTTCTCCTGGATCCGTTTCTGAAACAATGCGACGAGCCACTACGTCAGAACCTGGACGCTTCCAATCTTTAGGATCAACTGCCCACATGATTGTGCTATATCCAAATTCTTTATTCAACCATACTTTGACTCTATCATTTATATGTCCTCCGGGCGGACGAAGAATACGGGGCCTGACTCCACAAGCAGCCACAATCGCCTTCTCACAACCAAGCACTTCGGACCGTGCCTGTTCAATACTGATCTTACTTAAATATTTATGATTAACTGTATGGTTTCCAATCTCATGGCCCTCGGCAACTATTCTTCTAATTAACTGGGGATACCGTCGAGCATTGGTTCCCACAACAAAAAAAGTAGCTCTTATGTTCCTTCTTTTGAGGATGTCTAGTAATCGGGGTGTATGAACAGGATGAGGACCATCATCGAAAGTCATAGCAATAAATGGTCCTTCAGTTCTCACACGAGAATAAGTCAGAGAACGAGCTAGGCTAGGATCAACCCGAATATTAATATTTGGATTCTGAAGGGGAGTTGACTTTTTTCTCTTACGCCCACCAAATAAACCACGCCTCTTTCCTTCCCCATCCAAATAGGATGTATTGCCACTATTTTCATACTTTCCACCAGTAGATGTACATCCTAACAAGAAAATGAGCGCAATAGTAATGAATCCTAATTGAGTGAATGGATTTCTCATAAATAGTTAACAAATCTTAACCTTAGCATTTTTATCAAACAACGCGAGGAGGAAAACTAAATAATAATTCAGTCTTTTGTAATCCAAAACGACCCATTAACTAACAGGTTAATCCTAATGATTTTAATTAGAATAATACTTTCATTCAATTGATGTTAACGTTTATGAATTTTTATTCGTGGTATAAAAATGAGGGTCCTAATCGTAACATTTCTTGCATTTCAATCTTTGAACCATTCAAAGCCTTGGCCCAAACAATTTGACGCACCCCAAGCCAAATGGACTGAACTAAAAACCTCAAGCGGATACAACTACGAAACTAATTCATACCTCATAATTGCGAACCAAAAAATTAAACAAAGCACCGTCGATGAAATCACAACTTTGACGGAATCAGTCCGTCGTGCCTTAGTATTGTTTCCACTCCAACTCATTGTTAAAGGGCATCAGGATAACAAAAAGAAACATATAGTACGCATTTTTGAAAAGGAATCCGAATACCTTAATTCGGGAACACCTAAAGGAACTATAGGATACTTCGATGGGAGCAGCAAAGAGGTAAAAGTAAGTCTTGAACATCTAATAGAAACAAAAAACAAAGGTTCCAATCTACAGCCGCGTCAACGTTATCGGTTACTCGTACACGAACTAATTCATCAGGCCATGGGGGACCAGTTCCATGCATTGCCAACATGGCTGAGTGAAGGAATAGCTGAATATTTTTCAGCGCTACAATATGCACCAGGAAGATACAAATTCAGGAATTGCTCAAAGCAGATTATCGAACATTTGAACACAGTCTGGTTGCATGGGAAGCAATCAATAGTGGAGGTCCCGCCTATTCAGATGCTAACGAAAATGTCTACCCACACTTGGGCCAAAGATACTAGAATCAATGAAAAAAAGGCTTATGCCAAATACGCTTCTGCATTGTTTTTAACCCATTATCAAATGGAACTTGCATCTCGTGAACTCGGAGGCCTGAGAAAATTTCTTGAAAATTCAGTCATTAATATTCATGAACACAGAAACAAATCAGTTCATTTTAGACCACCTGATCAGACAATACTTTGGAAAGGTAAATCCCTTAAAAAGATAGAGTTACAAATTTATGAATACTGGAAAAAGAAAGGCCTAGATATTCATTTTACCGGAAAAATCCAAACCACTGAACCAAATGAAAATTAAAAATTATTCTTTCTTTGGCTCTTCGGGCTTGTCCTCTTTTTTGGGTTCTTTCCAACCCATGTTAATATCAAGGCCCGGAATAGCCTCTTTCAGTTTATTAGCACCAGCTTCAGTAATGCCAGTCTGCCAGACATATAATTTTTTTAGTTTCTTTAAGCCTTTAAGATGTTCCAATCCTGCATCCGTTACTTTGGTTCCATAAACATTGAGATACTCAAGATTTGAAAGTTTTCCAACATGCTGGAGCATCTGATCAGTTATGCTAGTGTTCTCAAGGTGTAATTTAGTAAGCATTGACAATTGGCCCACATCGGATGCGGATTGATCAGTGATGCCACTTCGAGATACATCCAACCATGTGAGATGGCTTTTGACTGGAACTAACAGTTTGACCTGCGCGTCATTAAAACTTTTAGCAATATTAATAGCGTTAGCTGATAAGTATTTTGTATCTTGCGCAAGTTGCATGATAAGCACCCCTGCCTTGTCTATAGCTCCTACTGCACCCGGATCAGCAGGCTGAGCGAGTTCAGGAAGATTAAAAGCTTTCGTGATGGCTCCGGGCTTAGAATATACAAGACCTGCTATAATTGCTCCAATATCATCAGGAACATTTAGTTCTGAAATCTTCTTATCGAAGCTGGCCCCTTCAGCAATCCACCAATTAATGATCTTTTTCTGTTCAGCACTCAGACGGTCTTTATCTTCAGGAGGCATCACATCCTCGTCGTCATCAGGAAGCATGATACGCTCAATTAAGGTACTCTCTTCTGTTTTACCTCCTACAATAGTTTTGCTCTTCTGTATCTCATCTTTTGTATGCAAACGCATCTTCCCTTTTGCTTTATTGGGTCCGTGACATCCTGTGCATCTTGATGCAAGAATTGGCGCAATGACATGCTCATATGCCTTGTCAGCCTCAGGATTAACTTTTCTCTTTTCATCTTCAGCAGAAGCATTCTGAATCATGAAACTAACTGCTGAAATAGCAGTAATTGTAAGAGCAGTGATGAGTTTTTGTAGCAACATAAAAATATCTTAGGTTTTGCAGTTTACTTCCCTACATTCAGGAAAATCACATAAAAATAAAGGTTATTTTGCGGGTGAGTGGCAAAGAAGTCAATTCTGCATGTGTACTAGTGCACTAAAGAAGTGATTCCGAAAAAAGATCTGTGTAAAATATCGAAAGAAACTCAAGATCCAACTCAATTTATAGGATCTTCTTGCGCAATAAATCGCCAATAATTTTTGGATTAGCCTTTCCCTTACTTACTTTCATGACCTGACCTGTTAGCCAATTAATCAGCTTCTCATTGCCTTCTTGAATCTCGGTCACTTTTTCAGGATGACCGGAAATGACTTCCTCAACCATAGATTCAATGAGATCGGCATCAGCAGGTTCAAATCCAAGTTCAGTAATAATTGAAGCAGGCTCCCTGTCAGGATTATCAAATAGTGCCACAAAAGTCTCCTTTGCCTGGTTATTAGAAATTTGCCCCGATTCAACCATTTTAATAATTGAAGCAAGTTTAGTGGGACTGACCGGGCATTGTGCAACCTTTAGATCACGTTCGTTTAAAACTGCCAGCACATTATTTATTACCCAATTTGCCACTTTTTTCTTCGCTTCTGATTCATTTGCTGTTTCTTCAAAATATAATGCTAGATCTCGGTCACTTGAGAGAACACTGGCATCATATTCGCTAATAGAAAAATCCCTTACGAATCGGTCTGCTTTTTGATGAGGAAGTTCAGGGACCTGAAGCCTCATCTTTTCAACGATACCTTCGGTCTTCACAGGTAAAAGATCAGGGTCCGTAAAGTACCGGTAATCATGAGCATCCTCCTTAGTTCTCATTTGTTGAGTCTCACCTATATCATCATCCCATCGACGTGTTGATTGCACAAGCTCCCCACCCTCGTTGATAACACGGATCTGACGGCTTATTTCGTAGTGAAGAGCACGGCGCACCGCACTAACAGAATTCATGTTTTTTAGCTCTATCTTAACACCAAGCTCTTCCTGTGAATCAGGCCTGACCGAAACATTAACATCACATCGCATTTGTCCTTTTTCCATGTCAGCATCCGAGAGATCTCCATAAATTAATATCTGCCTAAGCGAATTTAAGTATGCAAAAGCTTCCTCAGGTGAGGTAATTTCTGGCTCACTGACAATTTCCATGAGTGGTGTTCCAGCACGATTAAAATCAATAGAGGTCCCATTTGAAGAGTGCGTACTCTTAGCAACATCTTCTTCAAGATGAATCCTAGTCAGACCAATCTCTTTGCCTGACTCTTCTATATCCTTCTGAGCATCTTTTGGATAACAATGATCATAAAGAGGAACATCCCCACCCAAACAAAGAGGCAAATCAAACTGGCTTATTTGATAATTTTTAGGCATGTCGGGATAGAAATAATTCTTCCTATCCCACTTACTGATGGGAGGAGTCTCGCACCCCAGCATAATACCAGCCAAGACCGTTCTCTCTATCGCTCCCCTATTAAGCACAGGCAAGGCTCCAGGCAAACCCAGACAAGTAGGACAAGTGTTTTTATTTGGCTCATCACCAAAACCTACAGGGCATGAACAAAACATTTTGCTTTGCGTCTTCAACTGCACATGAACCTCCAAACCTATAGTTGTAATATATTGCACTTTTTTATGATGTTGGATTAAGATCAAGGATCAAGTCGCAATCTACTTTGCCTCCTAACAAGTAATCCTTGTTCTTCCCTGTAAAGTGATTTGTCCACTATCTCCTCCACTGGCACTGGCAAGTCATCAAGTAACTTATTGAACTTCGGATCAGATGCTGTCGCCCGCATCTTAGGATGATTTAGCAAACGGATAAAATCTCCATTCTTTATTAGTTGAGCAACTTCAGGATCATCAGCAAGGTCCCGAAGTCCAGGCGTTCTAAGCACTCGTGAAATCTTAGGATGTTTAGATAATTCTCCGCCAGCAGAATCATCTTTCAAAGTGACTAGAAAATTTGATATGGCACCTTTAGCTCGAGCAGAAAGTGGATCAATTTTACCAATGACCTTTCCTATCCAGTCCCTTTCCAAGGCATAATTCCAACGGGCCCAAAAGGGTCTTTGTTTAGCGCTGGATCCAGGCTGCACAGACACACCTTCTCTGGTATGTTCGACAGAGAAAAGTGTGCCAGCAGTCCACAGCGCCACTCCCAAAACAAATATGAGAGCCGTAGCAGGAATCAGGCTCAGAACTACACCTATAGGTCCCCGAAGAATCCTTTTCTTTTCTTTTTTTCTGAACGGACTCAAGACAAAGGCCCCAGCGAGTAATCGCAAAAATAGATAGACACAAAATGCAGAACCCAAAGTAAGAGAAAAAATAAGTAGCGGCGATGGATCATCTATCACATAAGATAACCATTCAGGTAAAAGAGGATAAATGGCATAAGCACAATAAACGCCAATCATCATGCACCCTAATCCAACAAACATGCCAATGACTCCACGCAAAAAAGCAATAACTGCAATTAGGATAACAAGAGCTATAGACAAAGTGGTAAAATTAATAGGAAAAGGCAGAGCTCCATTAAAAAGATCAGATTCCATTTCTCTTTAGTAATTATCAGGTATGCAATAAAAGGATATCAATTGATTCACACATCACCGCATTGACCCCTTTGTCGAATAGCGTGATCACACATCACCAATGCAGCCATAGCTTCAACGATCGGCACAGCTCTCGGCAGAACACAAGGATCATGTCTGCCTCGCCCTTCGAGTATTGTTTCTTCTCCTGAAGAATTTACCGTTTCCTGCTCAGTCATAATGGTGGCCGTGGGCTTAAATGCCACTCTAAATACCACATGTTCACCATTACTTATACCACCCTGAACACCACCTGATCGATTGGTCTTTGTCCTCACACGATCCCCATCCATATAAAATGCATCATTATGTTCCTTTCCTGTCATACACACTCCACTAAAACCTGAGCCAATCTCAAATCCTTTTGTGGCAGGCAAGCTCATCATCGCCTTTGCAAGGTCAGCTTCTAGTTTATCAAATACCGGATCGCCAAGTCCCGGAGGCAATCCGCGTATAACGCATTCAACTATTCCTCCCAATGAATTGCCATTGGATCTGGCTTCTTTAATTCGTTCGATCATTATTTCGGCAGCTGCAGGATCTCCGCAACGCACAATATTAGATTCTACATCTGAACGGCTCAGCGCCGTAAGATCAGCATCCCCAATAATGTCCTGAACTACCGACACGTGTGCCACAATATCAAATTTTTCACTGAATCGCTCACGCATGACTTTGTTGGCAATGGCACCAGCAGCAACACGGCCAATCGTTTCTCGGGCAGATGCTCTACCTCCTCCTTGCCAATTCCTCAAACCGTATTTCGATTCATAAGTGAAATCAGCGTGAGAAGGGCGGTACTTATGGGCCATTTCAGAATATGCCTCAGGCCTCGCATCCTTATTTCGAACAAGGACAGAAATGGGAGTCCCTAATGTCTTCCCTTCAAAGGTACCTGAGAGAATTTCGCAACGGTCCTCTTCATTCCTAGGGGTTACAATCTCACTTTGCCCTGGACGACGACGATCCAGTTCAAGTTGGATCTCTTCCTCTGAAATCTCAATGCCTGGAGGGCACCCATCGACAACAACTCCAACACCGCCACCATGAGATTCACCAAAAGTAGTAATTCGAAAGCTATGACCAAAAGTATTAGGCATTAGAGTCTAAAAATAGCCCACGAACCAATGCTTTCCAAATTATTAGTCTCATATAGAATATTATTTTAAAAGAGTAACAATTAATTTATGACCATTCTGACTCTCCATTTATCAATCTCAATACTTGTTAGCTGCCATTTTGAGTCTTCACCGGTGGCTACCTTCTCCATCGTTGGCAGTGATCCGGATACTGGAGAATTAGGCGTAGCGGTGCAAAGTAAGATTGTAGCAGTTGGAGCCGTTGTGCCATGGGCTCGGGCCGGGATCGGAGCCGTCGCTACACAATCCTTTGCCAATGTCAGTTATGGACAGAAAGGACTAAAATTATTAAATAAAGGTAAATCGCCTAAAGAAGTTATTGAATTATTAACAAAGGATGATGCAGCAAAAGCCCACCGCCAGATCGGAGTCTTGGCCTCAAATGGTAATGCCGCAAATTTTACCGGCAACAAGTGCATGAAATGGGCTGGGGGCATCAGTGGAAAAAATTTCACTGTTCAAGGTAACATTCTAGCGAATGAAAATGTCATATCCGAAATGGCCAAGTCATTCATTGAAAGCAATGGGAAAGCACCCCTCGCACAACGATTAATAAACGCGCTCAAGGCTGGTCAATTAGCGGGAGGTGATAAGCGAGGTCACCAGTCAGCTTCCCTCTTAGTAGTAAAAGAAAATTGGGGATACGGGGGAAACAACGACAGATTTCGCGATCTGCGCGTCGACGATCATCAGACTCCAATCGAAGAATTGCAAAGAGTCTATGATAAACATATTAAACTCTTCCCAAGGCCTAAGAAATATGAGCTTAAAAAATAAAACAGCACTAATTACTGGAGCTTCTAGCGGGATCGGAGCCGCATGTGCCAGAGCATTAGCTGAGCGCGGCTGTTCAGTCATTGCTAGTGGTCGTAATAAAAAGAAAATCCAAAGCCTTGCAGAATCGATTAATGGACATTTCATCGTTGCCGACCTCAATGACACTAAGCAAATCGAAAAACTTTTCAGTGATGCAGGTGAACGAATTGATATCTTAATAAATAGTGCTGGCGTTGCCCCAAAGGCACCAATAATAAATGGTGAGTTATCGAACTTTCGTGAACTCTTAAGCGTAAATGTTCTAGCTCTTACTCTTTGTTGCCAATTCGCACTAAAAAAATTTAACCCTAATGAAGGAGGTCACATTATCAATTTATCTAGTATGTCTGGTCACAGGGTACCTCCGAGCGGAGGATTTTATGCCGCAACCAAATTTGCAGTCAGGGCAGTAACCGAAGCATTGAGATTTGAACTCAAAGCGACCGATAATAAAACACGTGTAGCAATGGTCTCTCCAGGTTTTGTAGATACACCCTTACTAGATCTCTACTTTACAGGTGATGAAGAAAAACTGACAAAACTGAAAGATGAAATTCATATGCTTGATCCTATTGATGTTGCTGAATCTGTAATTCATATAATTGAAGCTCCAACGCACGTGGAAATTGGAGACATTCAGTTACGTCCATCAGAACAAGGAATCTAGCCGAATTGTTAGGAAGGACATTAATGATATTATTAAGAATTTACTTGTTATATTATTCTTCAGCGTAGGGTTCGGAGTAATAATCTGGTTAGTGAATCAATAATGTATTTGCGTCCCATGAACCCCGTACCCTTATTCGTGCTCGCTATATCACTGCCCCTGCTTCTTGGGGGGTGTGGAAAGGCACCTGTTGTCGAAACGGAAAGCGAAGGAGAAAAACA
>JABSSR010000302.1 GCA_013213965.1 Verrucomicrobiales bacterium
GGAAATGAGTGATTTGACCGGGGGCATCAGGATTTGTGTATTTTCCACGTATGGTCTTTGCTGCAGTTCCAAGGGCCCTGAAATTAATGAAGCGGAAATAGATTGTAAGGAAAAGAGCCGTGCAGCCTAATATTATTAACACAAGCGGAATTGCTTTGTCGTTACCAATTGGTAGTTCCCAAAAAACTATTTTTTCAGCAATATCTGCAGCTGGGCTTAATATTTTATCAATTTGCTCATCTATACCTCCTTGAGTTTCGGCGGCATATAAGTTCGAACACGTAGATGCGGCAAGAATGACAGATAAATAGAGTGAACGGACTAAAACAGAACTAATTCTCATCGAAATGCATATTAAATGGTTAACGAACATTGTTGTATCTGGGATCCAATGTCGAGATTTTCTTAAGAAACCTTAAAGAAAATTGAGGATAATCAGCTAGTGTCCTGATAACCTTGCAAATACGAACATTAAGGACTTTTGAAAACTACCCACATAAATGAATTTTACCGCTAATTCATTCATAAAATTGTATGAATCTTTTATAGTTAGGAAGTTCATAGCTGCTCTTACCGGATCGGCTCTCATGGGGTCCTGCTAGGGCATATGGTTGGGAATCTCAAAGTATTTGCGGGTACCGATAAGATTAACGGTTAAGCTGCCTAGTTAGATTCGATGTCGAGCCTCCCCTGTTTCGTGATAATTGACCTCATTGCATTTTTTATTTTGGATATTTATATCACTATAAAAATAGGTCTTGATTCCGCCGGTTTAAGCCAGTAAGAAAGTTATCAAAATCTGCGACTTTGTCGACAAAGCTAGACATAATGGAGAACCTACAGGATTCATTTAGGAATTCCGAATCCGAAGTCATCGATTTCCGGGAAATACGGTTCGTGAGATCTGCAGCTGTATTCCTAAAAGTATCACCATTGTGCGAAAAAAATACAATGCGAATTAAAGGATGAGTAAAGAGGTTACACATCCTGAGGGCGAATTGATGGCTTCTAAGGAGCAAGCTAAGCGGCAGTGGAAATTGGATGCAATAAGCACGGGGACAGGTGTTTTCTTGGCGATTTTTATGTGGGGGCACATGTTCTTTGTGAGCAGTATTCTTACCGGAGAACGTGGGTTCAATTGGATTTCCGATCTTTTCGAGCATTACTGGCTTGCCCAGCCAACGTTGATATTGGTGACTATTGTATTTTTTGTACATTTTGTTACAGCGAGTCGGAAGATTCCTGGCAAGTTGGCTGAAAGAAAGCGGATCAAAAAACTTGGAGATGACATCTCTAAGAGTCAGTGGAATATCTCAGATGAGGATCGCGAGGAACTTGAGAAAGTTCGTCCGCACAAGGAAACAAGCCTCTGGATTTGGCAAGTTCGTTCTGGGATGATCATTCTTGCTCTTGGTTCCATTCACCTCTTCGTGGTGATGGCGGATGTCGTGCAACGTACTTTTAAACTTGGCGAAGGTTTGGGAATTAACGCCGCAGAAACAATGGCCCGAGTTCAGGGCGGAATGTGGATCCTTTATGCGGTGTTACTTTACGCAGTGGAGGTGCACGCTGGGATCGGACTTTACCGGGTAACCGTCAAGTGGGGTTTAGGAGCGAGGATACCTATCATTGGGTCCCGCATAACACGAAAGATGGCACATCAAATGGAGCGGATTGTGCTCTGGTTTTTCCTTATTATTGGATTCGTTACTCTGCTTGTCATGGCTGGGGTGATTGAACCACCGCTGGAATTTCTTTTAACGACTGATGCAGATTAGAAATGAGTGAGATTATAACCACAGACGTCTTGGTCATAGGAGCGGGATTGGCCGGCGAGCGCGCTGCCATTTCTGCTTCTGCTGAAGGGAATGAAGTCATAATCCTCTCACTGGTGCCACCACGTCGGAGTCACTCTTGTGCTGCCCAAGGAGGCATGCAGGCAGCTCTAGGAAACTGTGCAAAGGGCGAGGGTGACAGTGAAGAATTGCACTGGCTTGATACGGTAAAGGGCAGTGACTGGGGCTGCGATCAAGAAGTGGCACGTATCTTTGCAGATACGGCACCGGTCGCGATGCGTGAGATGGCCCACCATGGGGTGCCTTGGACTCGAGTTAAGGGAGGACCAGCAGAATACTTCATCAAGGGTGAGAAAGTGACCATTGAAGAGCCTCACGAAAAGGAGGGGCTAATAATGCATCGTGATTTCGGCGGGGTTTCCCGCTGGAGAACTTGTTACACAGCTGACGGTACTGGGCACACGATCCTTTATACAATGGATAACATGGTGATGCAGCTAGGCATTACCGTTCATGACCGGATGGAAGCGATCTCGTTGATCCATGAAGGAGGAAAATGTTATGGGGCAGTGGTGAGATGCCTTCGGACCGGAGCACTGAAGGCCTACCTTGCCAAGGCTACCGTAATTGCGACTGGTGGATTTGGACGAATTTACAAATATAGCACGAACGCAATCATTAATCAGGGAACTGGTCAGTCCATTTCGCTGGACACCGGACTTGTGCCTTTGGGCAACATGGAAGCGGTGCAGTTTCATCCTACTGGTATCGTGCCAACTGATATTCTTGTAACTGAAGGATGCAGAGGTGACGGAGGATTTCTTCTCGATATTGATGAATACCGATTCATGCCAGACTACGAGCCGGACAAGCAGGAACTTGCCAGTCGTGATGTTGTTAGTCGCCGTATGACTGAGCACATCCATAAGGGAAAGGGTGTTCCTAGTCCGGACGGTGAACATCTGTGGCTGGATTTACGCCACCTTGGAGAAAATCACCTACGCACAAAGCTGCGTGAGGTTTATGACATCTGCATGTATTTCCTTGGGGTAAATCCTATCAAGGAACTCGTGCCAGTTCGGCCTACCCAGCATTATAGCATGGGAGGCATTCGTGTGAACAAGGACGGGCACGCGTATTCCCTCAATGGCTTATGGAGCGTTGGCGAATCTTCGTGCTGGGACTTGCATGGTATGAATCGTCTTGGTGGGAACAGTCTAGCGGAAACGGTTGTGGCCGGAATGTTTTGCGGACAGCTTATGGGGGAGTGGGCAAATAAACAGTCGCTAGAATTAAATTCAGGATTGGCCACTGAAGCGATTGCAGAACAGCAGCTCAGGATAGAGAAATTGATTAATGGGTGCGCGGGTGAGGTTAATGAAAATGTTAACAATCTTCTCAATGAGGCGCAGGAAACATTACAGGAAAAGGTAGGAATTTTTCGCAAAGGTGATGAATTGGAGGAGGCAGTTGTTCGGTTGCGGGAACTTTATAAGCGATCGCTGAACCTGAAGCTAAGTTCTTCGTCCAAGGGAGCCAATCCTGAAATGGCGTTGGCCTTGCGTCTTCCCGGTATGATCAAGCTTGGTCTGTGCGTGGCAAAGGGCGCCTTCCTTCGAACCGAGAGTCGAGGCGGTCATTCTCGTGAGGATTATCCAGAACGAAATGACAGGGACTGGCTAAAGAGGTCCCTGGCCCGCTGGCCCGTTGGAGCAGAAGAGCCCGAGATCAGCTACGAGCCTGTCGGTTTGCTTGAAAGTCCTCCCGGGCAACGCGGTTATGGTGGTGCTGAAAACATTCCGATGGAAGAGTCTGTTTCAGAATATAATGATCAAGTGAAGGATAAATGGATTAAAGAAGGATGGCAAGATACTGCCAATCCATTGGGTTCTGGACTTAAGGAAATGGTAGAATACGCATCAACAAAAGAATCTTGAATTATGCCTAGGGAACTAACACTGAAAATTTTCCGTTATGATCCGTCGGACCCGGAGTCGAAACCATGTTTTGTGGAATACAAAATGGAAGAAACTCCGCGGCTTAATCTGTTCGTTGCTCTTCATCGCATTCGGGAAAATCAAGCCCCGGACCTGCAATTTGACTTTGTCTGCCGTGCTGGGGTCTGCGGTTCATGTGGCATGATGATCAACGGGCGCCCTACCCTTGCATGCAGAACGTTGACCGCTGAACTCCCAGAAACCATTACTTTGGCACCTATGCCTGCATTCAAGCTAATTGGCGATCTATCAGTTGATACAGGAACATGGTTCCGTGGCATGTCAGAACGAGTAGAGTCATGGATCCATACGAAGACCGAATTCGACCCTGAGGCCGAGGAGGAGCGTATGGATGACGGCACTGCTCAGAAAATCTACGAACTTGAACGCTGCATTGAGTGCGGTTGTTGCGTTGCCGGATGCGCAACAGCAAATATCCGGGAGGATTTTCTTGGTGCAACCGGACTGAATCGTATTGGCCGCTTTATGCTTGATCCACGTGACGAACGTGACAGTAAAGACTGGTTCGAATTGGTATCAACCGATGAAGGAGTCTTCGGTTGCATGGGTTTAATGGCCTGTGATGATGTTTGTCCGAAAGAGCTTCCGTTATTGGAGGTCTTCGCCTACATGCGCCGTCGCATGAGTCAGGTAGCTGCTGGAAGGGCCAAGGATGATGCCGGTACAAGCCTTCCGGTCATCAACTGATCTTTGTTCTAAGGATTAGCTGGAAATTATCACTCAATTTCCCCAGTTGATTTGGGCGGCAGACGGGCAGAACAGAGTCTTAAGGAATCGGCTCTAAAATCTCCACGTCCAAGCTATGCCGGGCTTTTCCATGCCCCAGAGAAATATGCTGGCTGTATGTCTACCAATTTGTCTTGAAATTGTTATGTGTTCAGTAGTGCCGCTGTAAGAATACATTGCTGACCAGACTCCTTTCCTGACGTGGAGACCTGCGACTGGCTTCAAGTCATCAAGCTCTTCAATGAATGTAGCGCCTCCATATGGTGAGAATTGAAAGCCAGCAAGATCGCCAAGAAATTTACTTGCTGTAACATAGTATGATTGACTGGTTATATCCTCAAAATCATCATTTGATGTACCGAATATGATGGCAGGTTGCCAGTCTCCCTGTTCAGGAATAGCTCTCCAATTGGCAGCAAAACTGATGTCATCTGTCAGTGGTCGGTAATCGAGACCAACTGTAATGTCTTGGGTTATTTCATATCGGAGAGTTGTGAAAATTTTAC
>JABSSR010000303.1 GCA_013213965.1 Verrucomicrobiales bacterium
CTTGCTGAATTAATTACTGAAAAAGGCTTAAAGGTTGATATAACCAGATTGGCTCAGGGGCTTCCTGCGGGGGGTGGGCTTGAGAATGCTGATGAACTTACCCTGTACAGGGCACTGGATGGGCGTAGAAAAGTTTAGAGAACAGTAGTTTGCCAAAACACTTCAATTCTATAGGTTTGAATTGAGAGATGTCTTGTAAGATCAATCCAACACTACATAGGGAAAACAAGCCCGAATGGATTAAGGTGCGTTTGCCGAGTGATCCGGTGTTCTGGTCCACTAAGGGGCTCATCGATGACTTGCGTCTTACTACAGTTTGTGAGGAAGCGCAGTGCCCTAACCGGTGGGAGTGTTGGAGCGGAGGGACAGCAACATTCATGATTGCTGGTGAGCGCTGCACTAGAGCTTGTGGATTTTGTGCTATTAAGACTGCTAAACCTTTTCCGCTTGAATCAGATGAACCCACGCGAGTTGCGCAAGCAACGAAGCGTCTAGGATTGAATCATGTTGTGATTACAGCAGTTGCACGTGATGATTTGGCCGACGGTGGGGCCGAGCATTTTGCCAGGACTGTAAGTTTAACCAAAGAGTCCAATCCGGGGGTAGTTGTTGAGATTTTGGTTCCAGATTTTAATGGTAAAGATGATGCGTTGTGGGCTTGCATGAAGTCCGATCCTCATATCTTTAATCATAATCTAGAAACTGTGGAGCGGCTCACAAAGTTGGTCAGGTCCAGGGCCCAATATAAGAGGTCGCTCGAAGTACTTAAAAAGGCCAAAGAATTTGCAAATGAACTAGGTCATAGTGTAGCGACAAAGAGTGGTATCATGCTTGGCCTTGGTGAGACTGAAGAGGAAGTCATGGACTCAATGGATCATTTGCTTGAAAATAATGTCACAGCCCTCACACTTGGTCAGTACTTAAGGCCTTCGGAAAAGCATCTTCCGGTCGTTGAGTATATTCATCCGGATCAATTTCATCGGCTCAAACAAGTGGCCGAGGACAAGGGTTTCAGCCATGTCGCGTCCGGACCTCTGGTCCGCAGTTCGTATCATGCGGCCGATTTCAAGCCGGAACAGGACCTTTAAGAGACGTTTTGCCCTGTACTCAAATCAATATTGGAAACCGTTTCTCCGAATCCTGACCATGGGTGATCTGTCCGGATCATTCAGAATGCCGTCCATGACTTCTGCTGCATAAATAGTGTGATCTCCAGATTCAATTTTTCCAGTTATCTTGCAGGCAAGAAATGCCAGTGCCTCGGTGAGTTGAGGAATGTTATACTCATTGTCTTCCAATTCTAGAGAATCAAATGGGGATCTATTTTCCTGTTGATTAAAGGGTTTCATTAAGCGGCCATCTTCTTCACCAAGCACATTGATTCCGATCAGACCGGACTCTTGAATGGCTTCGTTAAGTCGACGCCCTACACTAATAGCTGCAGTAATTATTGGTGGATCAAATCCTGCCTGCTCTACAAAACTTGCTAACATTCCCACTTCTTCCCCGTCGAGTATACTGGTGGCGATATATACACCGCTTGGAAGTTTTCCAAGGGCAGGTCCGATCCTTTCTTCGTTCATGTTAATTGCACTCTTTTATTATAATTGATTCTATTTCAGGGCTCTAGGCGTTGGGTTATGCTGTGTTAATTTCTTTTCTCCATGCATCAATGCCACCAGATACATTAACAGCATTTTCCCAACCTTTAGAATGAAGCATTGATACAGCTTTTGAACTTCTTGCGCCAGACTTGCAGATAACGTATAGCGGTTCAGATGAGGAAAGTTCCTCTAATCGCCCATCAAGTTCATCAAGAGGGATCCACTTTGATCGATTGATCCTGTATTCATTTACTTCATTCTCTGTTCTGACATCGAGAAGATTATAAGCTTTTAATTCGTTAATTATTTTTGCCAGCTCTTTGATTTCGATCCTTGGTAATGAATTTTCATCGTCACAGTAATACTTAATTTCTACCGGTTCAGTGATGGATGGGTTCTTTCCACAAAGAACACACTCAGGATCTGGTCTTATGTTGAAGGATTTAAATCGTGATAATAATGCGTCATAGTGTAATAATTTGCCGATCATGGGTTCGCCTATCCCTGTCAGAAGTTTGATCGCTTCGGTCGCTTGAAAAGTTCCTATTATACCGGGAAGCACGCCCAGAACACCTCCTTCAATTCAGTCAGGCACTGCGCCCGGGGCCGGAGGATCGGGGAACAGGCACCGGTAACACGGACCGTCGAGGTGCGGAGCAAAAACGGAGACCTGTCCTTCGAAACGAAAAACGGATCCATAAACGTTAGGAATTCTAAGAATCTTGGCGACGTCATTAACAAGATAACGGGCAGGGAAATTATCAGTTCCATCAATAATGATGTCATAACCTTGAGCAATTGTGATCGAGTTATCTGGGCTGAATGCATCACCATATACATCAAGCTGAACATTTGGATTGATATTATGGATTGTGTCTTTTGCTGATTCTATTTTTTTTCTGCCAATATCATCTGTTCCGTGAAGTAGTTGCCTTTGTATATTTGATGCATCGACTTCATCCATGTCTACGAGTCCGATACGTCCTACTCCTGCTGCTGCAAGATACATGGCAGAGGGAGATCCCAAGCCTCCGGCACCAATACAAAGGACGCTGGATTCTTTGAGACGTTCTTGTCCTTCCATCCCAAAAGAAGGTAAAGAGATATGCCTGGCATAACGGCGAAGCTCTTCATCGTTTAAATTTGTTTGTTCAGACATTGATTAGGGATGGAAAAATTACAGCTGTCATTTTGAATGTAAGATTTTTAAACGTTTTTCATATAAAAATTAAACAAAAACGGGGTTTTTCATCGTTATTTATATAAAAGCATTGAAAGAAGTCTCAGGGTAATTCCGTATTTATTCTTTCTTGAAGCATTAAACTTAATATCGGGGGGAAGTCCGATGAAAAGTAAATATAAAAATAATTGTCACAAATCGAAAATTCTGAACGATTTCTTTCGGAATGCGCTAGCAATTGCAATCCTTAAACAGTCATTAATTTCAGGGGTTTCTACACTCAAATCAGGACCTTCCGGGACAAAGAATTCTGTACCGACGTATATGCAAGGATAAGTTAGTTAAAAGCATGAAAGACTAGTTTGACCACTGTGGCAGTGGTGGTAAAATTCTGTTTTACCTTTGATATGAATAGTTATGCTATTTCACGCATTGATTTGCCGACGATGCGAAGTCATGGATGGCAGGTCAGATTGAGACGGCAGGGGAGACAATTTTCTAAATTTTTTTCTGATGGTAAATATGGTGGGACCGGGAGTGCATTGCGAATTGCAAGAGCGTACAGAGATGAATTGCTGGCTAAACTTCCAGAGCCGGAGCGTGCCGGGGCCGAAGGTAAGTTAACGCGGCGCAACGTTTCAGGGGTAGTTGGAGTTTCTAGAATACTTATAAAGTCAGGGACAAGCCGCTATGAGTTCTGGCAAGCCACATGGTCTTCTGGTCCTGGCATACGGAGACGGATGAAATTTTCTGTTAGACGATATGGTGAGCGACGTGCCTTTGATCTAGCCTGCGTCGCTCGCAAGAGAGGTGAAAGGAAGTAATTAATTGCAAAAAATGCAGAGCACAGGAACGGAGACGGTCCGTGTCGATCGATGGTTGTGGAGCGTGAGAGTTTTTAAGACTCGCAGTCAGGCCGCTGCAGCTTGCCGCAATAGTCAAGTCCGAATGACAGGAGTTCCCGTGAAGGCATCCA
>JABSSR010000304.1 GCA_013213965.1 Verrucomicrobiales bacterium
CCTCAGGGAGGATTTCTTCAGAAATGATAGTGATGGCCCGCGGAGGGCATATAAATTCACAAAGCTGACATGAAACGCAGCGCTCTCTTCCATGCTCATCAGTAACTAATGCAGGAGCACCTCTGTAATGTTCCGGCAGATTATCATCCCACTTTTCCTCAGGATACAGCATCGTTACTTTCTTTTTTCTTCTCAGGATACGAATCGCATGCCCCATAGTGATGCGCAGACCTTTCAAAATCGCTGGGAAGTAAAACTTCTCAAGAAGTGTCAATTTGGGACGCTCTACAGTAATGGCCATAATCAAGAAGCAGAGCCCCTAGTTAAAATTAAAATTCCAGCAGTGATAAAAATATTCACTAGCGCGAGTTCAAAAAATATGATCCAACCGAGCTTCATTAGCTGATCATAACGAAATCTAGGAAGTGTCCAGCGAACCCATATGAAAAATAAAATAAAGGCAATTACCTTGGCAAGAAACGTTCCTATATGGATTAATC
Organism: Verrucomicrobiales bacterium; assembly: GCA_013213965.1. GTDB lineage: Bacteria > Verrucomicrobiota > Verrucomicrobiia > Verrucomicrobiales > DEV007 > EC70. The sequence continues at coordinate 501 of JABSSR010000304.1, forward strand.
CTAGCCACCATGGAATTTGCTCCGGGTCACCAGCCATATTCAATAGGTATGCATCCAACCCAAAGGGAAGTGACCAACCCCCAAGAAACAAGGTCACTATAAGGCCTGATCCAATGATCATTGCTGCATACTCACCCAAAAAGAAGAGGGCAAACTTCATTGAAGAATATTCGGTATGATACCCTGCTACGAGTTCCGTCTCACATTCAGGAAGGTCAAAAGGCAATCGGTTCGTCTCGGCAAATATCGAAGTAGTAAAAACTATAAATGCAATGAATGCAGGAAAGAGAAGAAAGAATCGATCCACTCCTCCATTCCAAATTGCCCCGTCCCCCCAAAAGGGTAGCAAAAGCCATCCATTTTTGCTCTGCTCCCATACAATTTCACTAAGGTTTAACTCTCCAAAAATTAACAGGACTGGAACAAGAGAAAGCCCAAGAGAAATTTCATAAGATATCATTTGGCTACTGGACCTAACTCCTCCAAGAAAAGAATATTTTGAATTTGATGCCCACCCTGCCAAAACAATTCCGTAAACACTAAGTGAAGCGATAGCAAAAACAAAAAGAGGTCCGACATTAAGGTCAGCTATTACCATTTTCTCACCGAATAATTCACTGCCGAATGGAAGAACCGCACAGGTTAGTAGCGCTGGAACCATCGTGAGTGCCGGAGCAAGCCAATAGTAAAATTTATTCACATGGCCTGGTGTAAAATCTTCCTTAAGAAGAAACTTAATCCCGTCTGCAATGGGTTGGCCAAGGCCAAACAATCCGATCTTAGTAAAAGGAATACCTACACGATTAGGTCCAACCCGGTCCTGAATCACAGCACTCACTCGCCGCTCAGCCCAAACAGAATATGCCACCATCGGTAATATGACTGCAAATATCACTATGACGATTTTGATGAAAGAAATCAGAATCGGTATCAATTCAATATTAGTTAATATATTTCCAATCTCCATTTATCCTGCTATGAGCCCTTGCTTAACTCTCTGTGCTTCTCGTTCAAGAAGTGGTATAGTTTCTCCAGTTTCAATGACGGGAACACCCTTCTCTCCTATCCCCGATAAGGTAAGGCCCTTTAAGGCCGGCACAACACTTGCCATTTCAGAAAAAAGGTCCGCCAATTCATATATAAAATCCTTCCCATCCATGGCACGATTAAGATCTTGCAAAATCTCCCAATCATCTCTGCTATTGCCTGGTGGTTCGATTGCCTTATTTAACAACTGCAATCGACCCGTCGCATTAATCATTGATCCTCTTTTCTCAGCATAACCTGCACCAGGAAGAACAATGCCTGATAATTTTGCTGTTGGATTAGCCAATATGTGTGAAGTAACTAAAAATTTCAAGTTACTCAAAACGCCATCATCAAAACCCTTACTCGCAATATTCTCACCGTAAACCAATAAGGCTTTAATCGATCCGGACTCGATGTCTCTTTTAATTGAATTAATTTTCGATCCAGGACTGCTAAGCTTAAGGATAACTTTGGCTCCGTTTGTGTTCGGCCTCTTATCTTCATGACTAAGATAATCGTCCCCTTCACCATGACACTTGAGTGTATCGACATTCCTGGTTCCTAATGTGTCTGCCAAAACACGGACCAAATATAACTCCTCATTCGTCATGCGCGCAGATGCAATAATTGCTATTTCATCGCCTTTATACTTGAGTAATCCCTCGGCCGCCCTTCGAATCGCTTGGGGCCAATCAACCGTTTCGTGAGATTTACCCTTTTTAATCATCGGGTCAGTAAGACGCGCACCACTTTCAAGAAAATGATAATTAAGCCTTCCAGAATCACACATCCAAGAAGAATTCACTTCATTATTTTCTCTCGGAGTCTGCCTATAAATTTTATTTTCTCTCGAACTTATGAGAATATTGCAACCGCGGGCACAGCCATTACAAACGGACTTTGTTTCGCGCATGAACCAAACCCTCATCTTAAACCTAAAGTCGTTAGAGGTAAGTGCTCCGACGGGGCATATATCCACTGTGTTTAAAGAATAATTATTCGCCAAAGGTTTATCAGGATGAACCGTCAATACACTATGGCTGCCCCTATCAACAAACCCCAGCACATCATCATCAACGATTTCTCGCGTAAATCGCACACACCGTGAACAAAGAACGCACCTCTCATCATCCAAGCGAATCCGCGGTCCAATATCGACGTTCTTTGGTTTCTTAACCTTATTTTCAAGAAACCTTGATTCACCCTTTCCGTGCTCAACGCTATATTCTTGGAGAGTGCATTCTCCAGCCTGATCACAAATAGGACAATCAAGGGGATGGTTAATAAGAAGAAATTCCATAACACCCTCACGACACTCTTTTGCCAATGTTGACTGTGTTCGTATTCCCATGCCTTCAGCAACTGAATTGGCGCAAGCTATAACAGGACGAGGCATCCAACTTATTTTAGCATGCCCATCATTGTCCAGTTCTGCCTCTTGACCTGGAGCAGGTCGGGGCGGCATGCCCATTTCAACCAGGCACATTCTGCAATTTCCCGGTGAAGTAAGCTTGGGGTGATAACAATAATGAGGAACTTCTGCTGACGCCTGCTTGCAGGCTTCAATCATGCGAGTTCCCTTTTTTACCTGGATCCAATGCCCATCCACTTGGACGTTCACCAGATCTTCAGTTTGTTTTTTTACAGCGGACATTAACAAATTTAACGCTTAAGGCCAGCCGCTGCCGCTTTCGATTCAGGATTAAGCTCTTTACCGGCATTTCTCCGGCTCGTATGTTTCTTGAAATCTTCTGGAAACTTTGCAACGAAGCTCTGAGTAGGCCAAGCGCATGCTTCTCCGAAAGCGCAGATAGTTCTTCCTGCTATATTATCTCCCACCGAAGTCAAGGTCTTCAAGTCAGACGGGACTCCTGCACCTGAAACCATTCGATCAGTGATCTTTTTCATCCAAAGCGAACCTTCTCGGCATGGAGTGCATTGCCCGCATGACTCATGGGCATAAAAAGTATTTATATTATTTAGTATCCATGCCATGTCCCGACTGTCATCCATAACAATAACCCCCCCAGATCCTGCCATAGAACCACAAGCTGCCAGTGTATCGAAATCCATTGGAATGTCATTAATGCCAATCGTCCTCTCTGATTCACCGGTACCAATTGTATATTTCTCGCCTGCCCGTAAAACTTTCGCTGATGACCCTCCCGGTATGACTCCTTTAAGTTTACGACCCTTTCTTAATCCTCCACAAACATCATTGATCAACTCACCCATCGTGATTTTACCAACCTCAACCTCAAAGTATCCAGGCCTGACTACGTCACCACTGACGCACAGAATCCTAGTACCTGTGTTCCGTGGAGTACCTATCTTTGCATACTTTTGCCCACCCATAGCAATGATGTGTTTCACGTGGCATAAAGACTCTACATTATTAACAATGGTTGGACACATATACAATCCAAGCGCAGCAGGAAAGTATGGAGGCTTGATTCTTGGGTAAGGCCTCTTTCCCTCCAATGATTCGATGAGCCCTGTCTCTTCACCACAAATGTAAGCACCCGCACCACGGTGAATAAATATCTCACAATTAAATTTTCCTCCCAGAATTTTCTTCCCCAAAAAGTTTTTCTTCCTAGCCTCTTCTATAGCATTCTCTAAAATTTTAGCCCCTTCAGAAAATTCTTCTCGGATATAAATGTATGCAACTTTGGCTCCAACTGCATAACATGAAATCAACATCCCTTCTATGAGTTGATGCGGATCCTGATGAACAATATAACGATCCTTGAAAGTGCCTGGCTCTGACTCATCGCTATTACAAATCAGATAAACTGGTTTTTTATTATCGGGAGGAATGAAACCCCACTTAACTCCAGTCGGAAAGCCTGCCCCTCCTCTTCCGCGAAGGCCTGAAGTTTTAACCTCATCAGTGACCTCTTGAGACTTCATCTTTAACGCCTTCTTCAGATCTTTATATCCACCGTCTGCAATATAAGATTTAATAGATGCATCCCAACCACGACGATCAACATTACGGAAAATCATCCTATACTCACTCTTATGAGGTTCCTTTCCTTTTATGTATTTTGGGACTGCCATCAATCGTATTTTTCAATAAGTTCAGCCACATTTTCAGCATTTACAGATTCATAAAACTCATCACCAATTAAACACACAGGCCCTGTTCCACAACTCGCCAAACACTCCGCAAATTCAATGCTAAATTTACCATCCTCAGAAACTGCTATCGGATTGTGATGCGTAACCCTAGATCTGTCAATGCCAGCTACTTCACAAAACTTTTCCATCGTTTCATAACAACCAGCCATTGCACATGAAAGGGTACGACAAACTCGGATATGATACTTACCAGGCGCAGTCTGCCTAAATCCTGGATAGAACGTACCAAGTTCGAGAACATGAATTGGTTCAATGTCTAGTTTTTCAGCCACCCAATTCATGCTCTCTTCATTGATGTAGCCGTGCTCTTGTTGCAACAAATGCAAAAGAGGCAAAGACGCACTCCTCTTCTGATCATTCGGATAGTGGCTAATGTATTCGTTCGCCTGTTTATTTAATTCTCTAGAAACTTCCATATTGTTTACTAGCGGTCACATTCCCCCATTACAAAATCCAAACTGCCAAGAATGGACACGACATCACTAATCATGTGACCTGGTAGAAGTTTGGGAAGAATACTTAAATTCACAAATGAGGGGCTCCTAATTTTAAGACGATGAGGAACTCCTCCTCCCTTCGAGTTAATATAAAATCCAAGTTCTCCTTTGGGATTCTCTGCGCCAAAATAAACCTCACCTTCGGGAGCATCAATGCCCTGCGTTGCAACAATGAAGTGATGAATCAACTCTTCCATACTCATAAGTACGCGCTCCTTATCTGGTAAAGTCGCTTTTGGATCAGTAATGTTCACTGGTCCTTTCGGCATTTTTTGACATACCTGACGCAGAATGCCCACGCTCTGCCTCATCTCTTCCATGCGAACTAAATAACGATCATAGCAGTCACCAACCTTACCCACAGGAATATCAAAATCATATTTTTCATATCCAAGATAAGGATGATTTTTCCTCATATCAAAGTTCACCCCCGAACCTCTCAAGTTTGGGCCTGTCAACCCATAACCGATCGCATCATCCTTAGAGATGAATCCAACATCTTGAGTGCGTCCAATGAAGATAGGATTCCTTGAAAGTAATTTATCTACTTCTTCAATAACCTCGATCACTTCGTCACAAAACTTCAACACACCCTTTATAGTATCTTCTGACATGTCTCTTGTCTGACCACCTACCCTAGTATAGCTAGTTGTGAAACGTGCTCCGGAGATCTGCTCGCAAAGATCATAAACTGTTTCCCTCTGTGTGAAGGTATATAGGAAAACCGTCATAGCACCCACATCCATTGCATAGCACCCAACACCAAGTAGATGTGCAGAAATTCTGGCAAGTTCACAACAAAGGACTCTAACCGCTTGTCCTCGAGGAGGTAATTTCCAACCCATTAATTTTTCAACAGCACAAGCATAAGCGACGTTATTTGCTAAAGGAGCAAGATAATCAAGGCGATCAGTGTATGGAACGAACTGATTATATTGCATGTTTTCAGCAATCTTTTCATCACCTCGATGCAGGTATCCAACATCAGGGTCTGCTTTGCTAATGATTTCTCCATCCAGTTCAAGGATAAGCCTTAAAACTCCATGAGTGGCAGGGTGAGAAGGCCCCATGTTAAGTGTCAACTTCTCGCCAACAAGATCATCCGTTTTTTGTTGATAGGTCTCGAGAGCCTGTGCCGCCTTATTGGCCGCATCGGGCATCTCAAATTCTTGCAAAATATCTGCCATCTGGGCTTACTAGGAACTCTGGTAAAGTCTTAGGATTACTGCTTACCAACCTTAATTATTAAGCACTCGGAACATCCCGCAAGCGCTATTTGTGAAATTTTTCACAAGCTCTTAACTTATTGATTATAAGAATGTTACAATATATTAAAAATTAGTAAGATCATTCGGTTTTTCATAGCTCCACTAATGATCAATTTATGCAATTTTACCTTCTATCGTAACTCATTGAATATGAATTGATTGTATTCCGATTCCGCCTCTTGATGATATCAACAGATTTCAAATCTATAACCCACTCAACGAGTCAAATATCGAAATCAAAGTATTCCACAGCATTATTATAGCAGATGTCTTTAACTATTGAGCCGACTAGGTTCACATCATTTGGAAGAATGCCCGATTCAATCTCTTTGCCTAACTTATTGCATAGGATGCGACGGAAATATTCGTGCCTGGTAAAGCTTAAGAATGATCTCGAGTCAGTGAGCATGCCAACAAAGCAGGAAAGCAGCCCCAATTGAGACAAGGTTTCAATCTGGCGAATCATCCCATCCATTTGATCATTAAACCACCATCCACTGCCAAACTGCATTTTGCCAGCCACGCTACCGTCCTGGAAATTGCCTATCATGGCACCGATCAATTCATTATCTCTCGGATTAATTGGGTACAGAATTGTTTTTGCCAGCTTCCCCTCCTTATCCAATCTTGAAAAAAGTTTAGACATCGGTGCAGCTACAGACCAATCGCCTATGGAATCGCAACCTATATCTGAACCCAACTCCTCGAACAGCCGTGCCGAGTTGTTTCGAAGAGCACCGAAATGATATTGTTGAACCCAACCACGTTCTGCGTCCATTACTCCAAAGAGATAGAGCATATGAGATTTAAACTTATTAATTTCATCTGCACTGAGTTGAACGCCTGAGCGCGCTTTATCAAAAATGGATGAAATATCTCGTCCTGTATATTCTTCTGCATAGAAAGTTTCAATTCCATGATCGGACAAGCGGCAACCTCTGTCATGAAAGAACTGGTGCCTCGATGATAAAGCTTCAACGAAATTATCAAATGTAGAAATTTCCGTATTTGAAACTGACGATAACTGATTAATCCATCCGACGAACATTTCACTATTCTCTGGCATCATTGCCTTGTCTGGACGCCAGGCTGGCAATACCTTGCATTCAATAGAATTATCTTTAGACAAAAAATCGTGATGAACGAGAGAATCACATGGATCATCAGTTGTACAAATAGCCGCGACTTTGGATTCTCTAATTAGGCTCCTGGATGAAATGCCTTCAGGACCGAGCTTTGAATTACATCGATCGTAAATATCTTTACTCGTGTCTGGGCTGAGCAATTCAAAAACATCAAAATAACGAGCCAGCTCAAGTTGGTTCCAATGATAAAGAGGATTACCTAACAGTTTCGGCATCGTATTAGCCCAAGCGGAGAACTTTTCCCAATCTCCCGCAGATCCGGTAACAATTTCCTCCTTAATCCCATTCGAACGCATTGCTCGCCACTTGTAATGGTCTCCGCCAAGCCAAAGTTCGCTTGCCGTTTCCCAGTGCTTATCTTCAGCAATTTCGACTGGAGGAAGATGACAATGGTAGTCAATTATGGGCATTTCTGAGGCATAATCATGATAGAGCTGACGCGCCGTATCATTGGAAAGCAGAAAATCTTCATTTATAAAATATTTATCAGCCATGTTTTCTTATCGATCATGTATTTTGCCTCTTTATTAGAAGTTTGTCAGCAGAGAATTGAATTTCTATTAAGACTACATATATTGCTACTACTAATGGGGAGTGATGGGTGCCTGGTGGCCTCCGCGGTCTTCAAAACCGTTGAGGGTAGTTATGCTACCCTGGTTGGTTCGATTCCTTCCCTCTCCGCTTTTTCCCGTTAGTGGCTTTTCATTGGTCAATAAATATTAAAAAGCTAAGATAGCAGCGAACAATAAAAATATGTGCAGATTTCACCATCTTTTCCTCCTATATTTAGGAACCTTTATTTTATCCAGTTCACTGGCCAATGAACGACCTAACATATTGATTATATTTACTGATGATCAGGGATATGCTGATATTGGCTGTTATGGAAACAAAAAGAATAAAACTCCCAGATTAGATGGCCTTGCAAAGGAAGGTACAAGATTCACTTCTTTTTATTCTCAGACCGTGTGCGGACCTTCCCGATCAGCACTGCTAACGGGCAGGCAACCTATAAGAAGTAAGGGATGGAGCATGCCTGCATCAGAAATCACATTTGCCGAACTGATGCGTGGATCTGGATATCAGACCGCTTGTATCGGAAAATGGGATGTATCAAATCGCAAACCAATACTTGAGCGCATGCCCAATGCTAAAGGCTTTGATTATTACTTTGGACCTTTAGGAGCCAATGATGGAGGAATTGTAACAATCCATGAAAACAACAAACAAGCTTTGGTCACCAGAAAAATGGAGAGTCTTATCAATCTGTACACTGACAAATCAATCAATTTTCTAAAGGAAATACGTGACCCAAAAAAACCATTCCTTCTATATCTTGCACATACTATGATGCATACAATCATTGATGCGTCACCAAATTTCCGAGGCAAATCAGAGGGTGGTTTATACGGTGACGTCGTTGAAGAATTCGACCACGAAACGGGTCGTTTATTGGATACTATTAAGAAGTTAGGATTAAAACAAAATACTTTGGTGATTTACACCAGTGACAATGGCCCCTGGAATCAGAAAAAATATACTATGAAAAAACAGGGACATCCTAAAGGATCTGTTTTCTGGGGTGAATCGGGTCCACTGCGGAATGGTAAAGGCTCCTGTTATGAGGGTGGTTACCGCCTCCCCTGCATTGTTCGTTGGCCAGGAAAAATCCCAGCCGGCAATGTGTCCGATGCGATTTTTGCCACTATCGACCTCATGCCCACTTTCGCCAATCTGTGCGGATTCAAAATGCCAGATGACCGCTACATCGACGGAATAGATCAAACCGATCTTCTTTTAGGAAAAAGAAAAACCGGCAGAGATCATTTTTATTTTAATCATGCGGGAATTCGTCAAGGAAAATGGAAATATCTAAAAGCAAATGCTCATTTCCATGGATATGCAATTGAAGACAAGAGGAAGAAAATAGAAGAACTTTATGATCTGGAAAATGATCTAGGTGAGACAAAGAACTTGGCCACGCAATTTCCAGAAAAAGCAGCTAAGTTGAAAGCTTTAATGCAATCAATTGAAAAATTTAATTAAGCTTCGATCAGAATTGGATTATTATAACTGTAAGCACTTTCATACAATTACACTTACCGCGAAGATAACTGGAATAAATCCATAAACAGTTGCATCTTTAATATTTCAAATGAGTAAAGCTGACCTTAGTCGACTTCCTGCAGTCGAAAAAACTCTGCAAGCGCTAGATAATGTTGATCTGCCTCGACCAATTATTCTTAACGTGGTCAGACAATCAATCAAAGAACTAAGAGCCGATCCAGAAAAGATCCCTGAATTCAATGATTATATTAACGCCATACGAGTCGAACTCGAAGCACTGGCCAGAACACGAATATCATCAGTCATTAATGGGACTGGTGTTTTAATTCACACCAACATGGGACGTTCACCACTTCCTGACAGAGCTGCTGATAGATTATGTTCGATAGCAACCAATTATAATAATCTTGAACTAGATTTAAATACCGGAGAAAGAGGAAATCGCGCTTCATATCTTGAAAAATGTCTAGCTCTTGTATCCGGATCCGAATCAGCAACTTCAGTTAATAATTGTGCCTCTGCACTGGTAATCATTTTAAGACACTTTGTAAGAGGTAATAAAAAAAGAGTTATCATTTCACGAAGTCAACTAGTCGAAATTGGTGGCGGCTTTAGAATACCTGACATACTGCTTGCGAGCGGAGCAATCCTTCACGAAATCGGAACAACAAACAAGACCACCGTGAAGGACTATGAAAATGCAATCAGTGATGAAACTGCTCTAATATTGAAAGTCCATCAGAGCAACTTCTACATGGGAGGATTTATAGAAAATGCGGAAACAGAAGAACTGGCTCAGTTAGCAAAAAAGAAAAGAGTTCCTTTCTGTGAAGATCTAGGAAGTGGGGCCGTAGTTAATAC
>JABSSR010000305.1 GCA_013213965.1 Verrucomicrobiales bacterium
AATCATTTAAATTAAAATCTGGTGATCAGCTATCTCAGGAAAAATCACCAAACATAGCAAATCGTGGAATTCTTCTAGAAGGAAAAGTAGAATCCTCTGAACCAAACGGCGTGATCATTGCTCAGGGAGGTGATTCACAAGGGTTCGCCTTATTATTACATAACAGATATCTTCGTTTTATTACCTGTGTCGATGGTAAAATAAGCAGGGTCCAGACTGAGGAACCTCTATCCAAATTGAACTTTGGTTTCACATCCAAAATGACACCTGCAGGAGATGTCTTCATATCTATTAATAATAAATTGGCAGGATCAGGTAAAGTGACACCTCTGAAGGTTATGCCGATCGATGGACTAGCTGTTGGGTCTGATCCTGGTGGCAGTGTCGGCGAATATGAACCCGGATATCCTATTCAAGGGACAGCTCAACTCACTTTAAAACTTCTTCCACATAAGATAAAGCCTTCAACAAAAGGCCCCTTAGCACAGATTAAGGATAACCCTAATTTGCCCAGGGTATTAATCATTGGAGATTCCATTTCAATCGGTTACACAATCCCTGTCCGAGAAATTCTAGAAGAATTTGCAAACGTTCATCGCCCACCAGCAAACTGCGCCTCCACTAAGCACGGATTAGAAAGTATCGATAAATGGATTGGCGATGATAAATGGGATGTAATTCATTTCAATTGGGGGCTCCATGATTTGAAATATATGGGCCAAAACGGAGAGAACCTTGCAGATCCGAAGTTACCATCAAACAAGCAACAAGTTTCCATTCAACAGTACAGTAAAAATTTAGATCAACTGGTTCAAAAGATGAAAAAAACAGGGGCTAAATTGATCTGGAGAAACACGACTCCAGTCCCTGAAGGCTCCAAAGGACGTGTAGTTGGAGACTCCGATAAATACAATAGATCAGCTGCAGAAATTATGGTCAAATATGGAATACCAACCAATGATCTATATAGTTTTTCAAAAGAGAATTGGGATAAAATTGGGCGCAAAGCAAATGTGCATTTCACGCCTCAAGGCTCAAAACAATTAGCAACTTTAGTTGCTGAATCTATTGCTGATCAATTGAAGGAATAATCCTGGTATATCAAAACTAGGCCTGACGACGATTGCCTTGCTCACGGCTGTTGTCATTCTCTCGACGATTGCCTTGCTCACGGCTGTTGTCATTCTCTCGACGATTGTCATTCTCCCGACGATTGTCATTCTCCCGACGATTATCATGCTGCTGACGATTGTCATTCTCCCGACGATTGTCATGCTGCTGACGATTGTCATTCTTCCGGCGATTAGCTTGATCCCTCTCCTTGCGTAAATTTTCAATTTCTCTCCTCATTCTTTCCATGACATCATTCATTTCACCAATGCGACGATGCAATTGCTTTATATGATTCTCCATACCTTGAGTCTCTCCATCATGTCTCTCTCCATCATGTCTCTCTCCATCATGTCTCTCTCCATCATGTCTCTCTCCATCATGTCTCTCTCCGTCATGATTCCCTCTGTTATGACGCTTTAATTCTAATTCCCTTCCTTTTCTCTCATTATCTTGATTGCGTTTGGCTCCTTCTGTGCGTTTACGGAGCCCTTCCAACATCTTCCCTGCATCTTCCCTTTTAATAATTCCTTTTCTCACACGTTCTACAATGCCTTTGCGAATCGACTCCATATCAGCACCACCACGCAAACGTTCTGCAATACCTTTGCGAATCGCCTCTACATCCGCACCACGACGCTCACCGCCTCGCTGCTGATTGGCACGAGCGTTATTATTCCTATCACGACCTTTGGATTCCTCCCTTTGGGCAAAAGCACTCGTTAAAAACGTGACTCCTATACCTAAGAAAAGAAAAATAATAATTGTAATCCGGTTCATAAGTTTGTGTTTAGCAATCATTGTTCTCTTAATTAATTATAATTTTAAAAGGGCACTCAATTATAGCTACAAAACATAAATTACTAATCAATTTGCAGCTTAATATTTCTTAACCCCTAACCTAAAAGCTCTCATAAGACAATCAACGAAAGATCTTAATGCAGAAAGCCGATCGAGGTGTATATGGATAATTTAAGATGAATTCATTAATATTCGAAAAGTATCACATTAATATCTAAGAATGCTTGAATAAAGTGACTCCATTTCATTGATTGATACTTTATCTGATAACAGCTACAAATTTCGATTCAATGCGACTGCTCATCTTCACTTTTCTAGTCCTTACAATTGCAAAATTATCAGCAAGACCAAACATCGTCTTCTTTCTTGTAGATGACCTTGGATACATGGATATCGGTGCCTACAATCCGAAAACTTTTTATAAAACCCCTAATGTCGATCAACTCGCAGCGACCGGAGTAAAA
>JABSSR010000306.1 GCA_013213965.1 Verrucomicrobiales bacterium
TAAGGGTCCTTGCAGAGGATGCTAGTCTGAGAGTTCCTGCAGTGATTCAATTGTCTAAGGAACCTACTGAAACGGATCGCCCTCTGTTCCTGGCTGCACTCAGCTATAGCAATAATAGTGCGGTATCATCATCCATCAAGGCACTGGAAGCTCTTGGTCCGAGGACAGAGCCTGAAGAATTAATCCCACTCTTTGGAGTGTCTGATATGCGCCTTAGCTTACCCCTAATCAGTCGTCTGGCGGGTAAAAAATTAAAAGACAGGAGTGAAGCAGTTGAGTGGCTTACGAATAATTATCCTGTCATTGCTCGTTCTGTTGGAACAGAGAATTCAAGCTCTCAGATTGACTGGAATACTTTCTTATCTGAGGTCGATTGGTCCACGGGAAATACAAAGAGGGGAGAGAAAATCTTTGCGGAACGTGCATGCGTTTCTTGTCACCTTTCTGCAAATGCATTAGGGCCGGACCTGACTGGTATTTCAAAGAGGCTGTCTCCGGATGATCTTTTCCGTGCGATCTTAATGCCAAATGCTGATGTTCCACCCGCGTACAGGGCGACGGTCTTTACCATGAAGGATGGGACTAAGCACATTGGAAGGGTAGCATTCAATTCCGCTGATGGTGTGATAGTGAGAACCGGTCCGGGAAGGACAGTAAGATTGAATGAATCAGATATCATTGAACAGAAGGACTGGTCCAATTCACTGATGCCTGCGGGGTTACTTCTGGGACTTGGTGCTGAGCAGTTCGCTGATCTTCATGCTTATTTGAAGACTCTTTGATCTACTATTTTTATTATGATTTTTGAATTTCGCTACCACAGTGATAGCAAAACACAGCATTCTCATGGTGTCCGTCCCGGCTACATTCTGAACAAGATCGTCCGCTAGCTGCTTCCCGGTTTGAAGATCTCATCGCACCTATTACTATACCGGTAGGAACGGCAATGATTGCATAACCAATGAGGACCATGATACTGGTGATTATTTTTCCTGCTGCCGTTATAGGAACAACGTCTCCAAACCCTACAGTTGTGATAGTTATAATTGCCCAATAAATGCTTGTAGGAATGCTGCTAAATTTTACGTTCTGGGAACCCTCAATAATGTACATGATTGAACCCGTCACGGTGACAAGTGTTAGAATAAAAAAGAGAAAAACAAATATCTTGCCGCTACTATCACGCATGGCTTTTATGAGCCGGTTCGAATCACCAATAAGATCAATTAATTTGAGTATCCTGAACACTCTCAACATTCTTAGGATTCTTACAATGGCCAAGTAATGAGCACTATCTTCGGTCATCAAGAGGGTAATCCATAGGGGAATCCAGGCGAGCAGGTCGATGACCCCATAAAAGCTTAGAATATATTTGAATGGTGATTTTACCGAATAAATACGCGCAGCATATTCAAACATAAATAAGATAGTGAATATCCATTCGGCTACCCTGAGTGCATCACCGTGCTCATAACGAACGCTTTCCATGCTTTCGAGCATTGTGGCGAAAACGGCGAGAAAAATTAAAACAAGTAATACAATATCAAATCCTTTGGAGGCTGGAGTATTGTGATCAAATATAATTCTCCGGATTTTTTCCCGGAAATTGACCGGTGTTCTGGAATTGTTATCACTCATTGTGTTTTAAATCTTAATGCATAATTGCTTAATCTGCAAAGTGGCTCGGTCGTCGATTAATTATTAGTGAGAACTTTTCTTAAAACGATCGATTCAAATTCTACTTTAGTTTCATAGCTTGCTATTCCAAAAGGCTGACACTTTTCAATTGGGCCAGAGCGCATGGAAATGTGTTTGTCCGCGATGAGGCAATTAGTGACTAATCTGTTATCTATCCAGCATCGAATTCTTCCATACGTGACTTCCACTCTAATTATATACCAACGATCATGGTCATAATTCAGAGTACTTCTAGTAGTGTTCCTGTTTGCGTCAAGATAATCAATATTGGATAACCCCGTGACTTGTCCTCCCCATCCTCCCGCTACAAAGGTACAGCATGAATTCTTTTCAGGAACTGGAAAAGTTAGTGCACAAAAAAAATCCCGTCCATCAACCTTACGTGCTTTCAGTATGATTTCGTATTCATCATCAGGCGGTTCGAAGCCGGGATCATTGATGACGATACCGGCCAGAGGGTCTCCACGGTCGAAAATAATTTTTCCGTTTTCGACCCGTACCTTGGTATCGTTTTCTTCTCCAAATTGGATTTCTTCCCATATTCCCAAAGATTTCCCATCAAATAATTCAATGACAGATTGAGCAGTAGAGATTTTTTTATCTGGCCCTTTATTTGAAGAGCAGGAAAAAGAGTATAGTATGGCAATTGCCGTGAAGGCATGCTTCATTTTAAACATATTATTAAAGACATGAATATGAATCTAAAAATTTTGCGCCGTTCTTTAATTTTAGGCATAACTTTATTCCATATTAACTGTTTGCCAAGTCATGCTCAGGATAGGCTCTTTGCCCCTAGAAAATCAAAATTAATACTTAAGGCTCCGGTCCCAAAGAATCTTGGCGATGCTAAGCAGTTATTTGTTTCTAATTATTCAAATATTGCAGAAGCAGCCTCTAGATCAGCGCTTTCGCAGGGGAGGGTTCTCAAGGAAGCCATTTCTGCTTTTGTTAAAGACCCGAAGGCTGAAACGCATCTTCTCGCAAAGGTGAGTTGGATGCAGGCAAGGTTACCTTTTCTGCAGAGTGAATTTTCCCGTATGATTGTTGAAAAAGGCGAAGTGGCGCATGACATTTCTAATCTCTTAAACGGATGGCCAATTGATCCGAGGCTTATCGATTATACTGCCAAGGTGCCGGGAGAAAATATAATTAGTAACAAGGAGAAGTACCCGTCCATTACTTCTGAATTGCTTAGGAGTATAAACCTGAAGGCAGGTAAATCAGATTTCACTACTGGGTACCATGTCATTGAGTTTCTTTTATGGGGAGAGGATTCAGACAGATCCTCTAGCGGAAAACGTTCATTCAAAGACTATGATAAAAGCAATTCAGAACTAGCCAAGCGCCGGGCAGATTATTTAGTGGCCTGCTGTGATCTTCTCATTGAAGACTTGGAGAATCTGGTATCTGATTGGGATCATGAGAGTAAAAATAATTTGAGATCCCACTTAGAGTCGATGCCTTCAGATCAAGCAATCAGGAAGATTTTAAGAATGGTATCGGTTCTGGCTGATGGCCTC
Organism: Verrucomicrobiales bacterium; assembly: GCA_013213965.1. GTDB lineage: Bacteria > Verrucomicrobiota > Verrucomicrobiia > Verrucomicrobiales > DEV007 > EC70. The sequence goes on from JABSSR010000306.1 coordinate 3,219, forward strand.
GCCGAGTCCCAAATTGGTTCTATAATCTCCAAGGAGTCAGTTTTTAAGGAGCAATCAACGTTCAGTGACACGACGCATTTTGATTTTTTACATACCGTTGCAGGTATATCGAACCTGGCGGCTGGTGCTTATGTCGGATTAGATGGGAAATTACAGGTTCTAGGCCTTGGGTTGATAGGCCTTGCAGAGCAGGCACCTAATGCACGAGCTGAGAAGATTCGATCTTTAATTAATGATGCGATGAAGTCTGCCCAAGCGTTCAAGGGCCCGTTCGACCAGTTCAATCAAGACGAAAAGAATGTTACTGGATCTGAAGAATCGACTATTACTCTGAAGGCTCTCTCTGAGAGCCTGCATGCATTTGCCAAAGAGATTA
>JABSSR010000307.1 GCA_013213965.1 Verrucomicrobiales bacterium
GATAGCAGGGAGGGCAGCGAGGTGAATCTGTGTAATTTTCATGGTAGTTCCTTATCGTAATGAATTGGTTCTATAAATTAAACGAGTTAAACGACTGATTCTTAGAAAAAAGTTACGGACACTTGAGTATTTGAACCCTATTGAAAAGAATTGACGATGCATTTGAGCCTATTATAATAGGATAATATAACTACTGGGGAAGCTGTGCCTAAAGTTACTATCTATCATTATCCTAACTGAGGATCCTCCAAGAATGCCTTGGCGGTCGCTGAGAAATTGGGAATCGATCACGATGTAATACTTTATATCAAAACTCCTCCTGACAAAAAAGAACTCGAAACAATCCTTAGTGGTCTCGAAGATCCTGTAGAAGATCTAGTAAGGAAAGATTCAAAGTTTAAAAAACTGGAGCTCAACCCTGATGATTTCGTAGGGGATCCAGACGCTGTGATCGAGATCTTACTTAAACACAAACAACTTCTCCAACGCCCTATCATCCTGAAAGGAAAGAAATCGATCATTGGTCGGCCAAAGGACAGAATTGAAAAATTTCTAAGTTAGTAGCGGAAAATTGTAGATACTTTTCCAATCCTAATTTCACTTAATGAGGATTTCGGTCATCCTGTACAAAAAATTATCTCCTGATACGAAATGAACTTAAGAAAAAACCAAAATAACAATAGACTGCCCGTCCAAATAATAATGACATTAGCTTTGTGTATTTTAGGATTTTCCTATGGTCAGACTGCTGATGCAGTTTCCGTAAATACAAAGTCTTACGACCCTTCCAGCGGAGTGAACATGCGGCTTGATAGAGATTCACTCGTGTTGGAGTGGGACACGCCGGAAGGTTCAACGGAGTTATCGCTTAATATTTCAGGGAAAGGATCTTTGGTACGGTCGATTGCCGTAGGATTAGGTACTAGTAAGCCCGTCGTAGTTTTACGCGACGCTGATCCGATCACTGTGCTATCTATTGGACAACGCGACTTGAAGAAGCGTGGCGGCTGGAACATCTTTTTTGACCCTACTAGTCGCAAACTGAGTAAGTCAGGCCAGCTTACTCTAAAAATCAAATCTGTGGTCGTGCGAAGCGTGGGCAACAGATGCATCGTCGACCTTGGTGAACTTGAAGGTAGCGCTTTCTCTGGAAAACTCCGATTCACGCTCTATTCCGGCTGTGACCTGATCCATCTTCAGTCAATTGTCCAAACAAAAAAAGATGCCCGTGCCCTACTCTACCACGCCGGATTGACCTGTGATCCGAAAGATAAATCTGTGTCTTGGATTGGTCTCGATGACAAGTTGCACCGAGCCGATGAGGTCGCGCAACCCGCAAAGCCTGTGAAGGTGCGTCACCGTACGATTGCTTTGGAGACTGAGGACGGCGCCCTCGCAGTTTTCCCGCCACCGCATCGTTATTTCTATCCACTCGATGAAGCTTACAACCTTGGCTTCACTTGGCGGGGAAATGATTTCATGAATAAAGTTTCAGGGTTCGGTATCGGTATTCGCCAGGATCTCAAAGGAGATGATCGTTGGGTTCCCTGGTTCAATGCACCGCCCGGCACTCAACAGGAATTGGGAATTTTCTGGCTCCCCTCGCTTGACCGGGGTAACAAGCTTTTTGATCGCGTGAAAGCCTATACGCACAAAGATCGCTTTCCTGTGGTGCAGGGACATAAGACTTTCACCAGTCATTATCACATCGAGCACACCACGCGCCTGCTTGAGTTACGCGAACAGCGGCAGAATTCGGCCTCTGCCGAAGTGGTCAGTACTTCGCGACGAACGAAACAAGGTTGGCGGTATTCCTTGACGCGACCACCCAAGGACTGGATGCAACCCTCCTTCGAGGATCAAAAATGGAAGAAGGGACAAGGCGGATTTGGTAAGCAGGGAACGCCTAGTCTTAGGCTGGGAACCGATTGGCATACCAAAGATATATGGTTGCGCAGAAGCTTCAAGCTTAACGAGGTTCCGACTGACCGGCTTAAGCTCTCGTTGTTATACGACGAGGACACAGAGGTTTATCTCAATGGTGTATTGGCCTTCTCGGTGAAAGGTTTCTCCAAGCGATATCGTGAAGTGTCCATTAGTCCGGAGGCCCGGAAAACTCTGAAGAAGGGCGACAACCTGCTGGCTGTTCACTGTTGGAATGACGGAGGCGGACAGGCCATAGACGTGGGCCTGGTGCTCTCCACGAAAACGGACCACCCGAAAGAAACGTTTAAGCCCGATTTTGTGGATGTATTCAAGGGGGCAGGCATTGAGATCGTTCATCTTGCTGAGTTCCACAACCGGCTTGGCCCATCGCGGCGTGATCCCGTAAAGTCCCTTCCGCTACTCAAGGCAATGCATGATGAGTGCGCACGCCTTTCAGACGATGATTTTCTTCTTCTCCCGGGCGAAGAACCTAACGTGCACCTCGGTGGACATTGGATTAGTTTTTTTCCGCGCCCAGTAATGTGGGTATTGAAACGATCCAAGGGTAAGCCTTTTATCGAAGAGCATCCTGATTTTGGCAGGATCTATCACTTAGGCAGTCCCGAGGACGTTCTAAAGCTAATGGAGCTGGAGAAAGGGCTGATGTGGGCAGCTCATCCGCGAATTAAGTCCTCAACCGGTTATCCTGATCGTTATCGAAATGAGCGATTCTTTAAATCTGATCGTTATCTTGGTGGAGCTTGGAAAGCTATGCCTGCTGATCTCTCAAGGCCTCGTTTAGGTTGGCGTGTCCTAGATCTTCTCGACGATACTTCTAACTGGGGAGCCAAAAAATATATCGTCGGCGAGGTGGATATATTTGAAGTTGATCGAACTACTGAATTCTATGCACATGCAAATATTAATTATTTGAGGTTAGATCATATTCCCCGGTTCGAGGATGGTTGGGATCCTGTCCTAAAAGCGCTACGAGATGGTGCTTTCTTTATTTCAACAGGAGAAGTCCTAATGCCGCGGTTCACAATTGAAGGAAAGCAATCAGGCCAGACCCTAAAACTCCAGGACTCAGGCATAGCAAAACTTGAGGTAGTTCTGACTTGGACTTTTCCCATGTCATTCATTGAGATAGTTACAGGTGACGGGAAAAAAGTTTACCGCGATCGGATAGAATTAACTGACTCCGAAGCATTTGGAAAAGAAACCTTCAAAAGGACACTCAATTTAAAAGGGAAATCCTGGGTCCGTTTGGAGGCATGGGATATAGCAACTAATGGTGTTATTTCTCAGCCCATATGGCTTGAGTGA
>JABSSR010000308.1 GCA_013213965.1 Verrucomicrobiales bacterium
CAAATTGCATCAGCTGACAATGTCAGTGCCTTTCATGATTTTCAATTTCAGGACATTGTGGAGGAGAGTAATATCACGTTCGCTAACCAAATCGTTGATGATGCAGGTAAATATCACAAAGCAGTACACTATGATCATGGCAATGGAATCGCTGTAGCTGATGTTGATGATGATGGACTTTTGGATTTGTATTTCACGACTCAGATCGGATCTAACGAGTTATGGAAGAACCTTGGAGATGGTAAGTTTAAAGATATTACTACCAAGACAATTGCTCTAGATGATAAGATTGGTGTCAGTGCTTCTTTTGCGGATACTGACAATGATGGTGATGCTGATCTGTTAGCTACTACTGTCAGGGGAGGTAATTACTTCTTTGAAAACGATGGCAAAGGAACCTTTACTGATCGTACTAGTCATTCTGGACTCGATTACATAGGTCACTCATCAGGTGCCGTATTTTTTGATTATGATAAGGACGGTCTATTGGATCTTTTTCTATGTAATGTTGGTGTTTACACTGGTGAGGAAAGGGGGAAGGGAGGTTACTGCATTGGCTTACAGGACGCTTTTCAGGGACATCTCAGGCCCGAGGAACGTAATGAGCTGAGTAAATTATATCGCAATGAGGGAGATAATGTATTTGTGGATGTTTCCAAGGAGACTGGACTCCTGGATCAGAGCTGGACAGGTGATGCGGCTCCATTGGATTTCGACAATGACGGATGGGTCGATCTTTATGTTCTTTCAATGCAGGGCCATGATCAGCTTTACCGTAATGAGCAAGGAAAGTCTTTCAAGCGGGTCAGTAGGGACGTTTTTCCTAAGACTCCTTGGGGAGCGATGGGCATACAAATCTTTGATTTTGATAATGACGGGAATCAGGACATTTACATTACCGATATGCATTCGGACATGAGCGAAGAGGTCGGTCCTAACCGTGAGAAATTAAAAAGTGATATGAAGTGGGAGGAGAGTGTTCTCAAGAGCGGAGGCATGAGTATTTATGGGAATGCTTTTTTCCGTTCTTTGGGTGATGGAAAGTTTGAGGAAGTTTCTGATAGTATTGGTGCTGAGAATTACTGGCCGTGGGGACTGAGTTCCGGTGACTTGAATGCGGACGGATTCATTGACGTATTCATAGCTTCGAGCATGAATTTTCCTTTCCGTTATGGTGTGAACAGTGTCTTGCTTAATGAGGCTGGCAAGCGTTTTGCAGACGCTGAATTCATTCTAGGTGTTGAGCCGAGACGGCAAGGGAGGACAGCAAAGCCTTGGTTCACCTTAAATTCATCAGGAGAAGATAAAGAGCATTCCCTGGTCAAGGAATATAACTTAACTGAACCGGTGGAAGTGTGGGGTTCATTAGGTACCCGCAGCTCTGCAATTATTGATATTGATAATGATGGTGATCTGGACATTGTTACGAACGAGTTTCATGACGGGCCGATGATTCTGCGCAGTAATTTGTCAGAGAAGAAAGAAGTCAGTAAGCTTCAGGTCCAACTAATAGGTAAAGGTGATGGTGCTTCTAACCGTGATGGTCTGGGTGCGACAGTGAAAGTGATTGCAGGATCAAAAACTTATGTGCAGGTCAATGACGGGGTTTCAGGCTATCTCTCACATAGTCTAATTCCAATGTATTTTGGTCTTGGAGATGCAAAGAGGGTCGACAGCGTTACTGTGCTTTGGCCTTCTGGAATGGAGCAAACTATAAAGGATATTGATCCTAGCGAGTTGTTGAAGGTCGTTGAGAATTAGTATGACTTTAAAATTATTCATTCAAAAGAGTTCACTTTCCAAAATATGATTGAGTCGGTTATCAGGATTATACGTAAGGCATTTATTTCAATGATCTTTCTCATTGGATTAAGTGCCGTGCCTGCAATTGCTGAGACTATTGTCAATGTTGGTGAGATCCGCCCCTTTTTCGGTCCTGATGATCTTAATCTCGATCCCGACAAAGTCATAGTTGCGATTGATGCTTACGGTGACAGTGATCGCGAAGTGAATGGGGTCACGTTTTTAACGGATAAGTCTGCTCCTCCAAATGTTACGGTGACAGCGACTCACTCAATTAATGATTGGGCGACTAGGCCCAATTATACCGGCGCTGACAGGCAATCAGTTGATAATCTTGAAGAGATCATGCGGGACATTCGCTGGTCAGCGGCTCCTAGCCCAGTTTTAATTTCGGTGTCGGGGCTGAACCCGGGAATTGAGTATGAGCTTCAGATGCTATTTAATGAAGGGGCAGATCGGGACCGGCGCTGGGACATTGCCATCGAAGGCGAACTGGTCGTGGATGATTTCAGCTCAGAAGGAGAAGGGAACTGGACGCCGAGTAACGGGTTCGCCTACATTGCTCCATTTATTCTTGCCGAAGGTGATGATGTTCTGAACGTTGAGATGGTTAGACATTTCGGTGGGCAGGGAGCAATGGGAGCGGACAATAACCCGATACTGCAAGCCTTCACGGTCACCGAACTTACCGTGCCGCCGACACCCGAGTCGTTGGAAATCTCTCCTTCCAAGTTCTTTGCCGGACAGAGTGTCCCGGTCGGGCTGCTAACGACTGTCGACCTCAAGCGCACAGCCAATCATCTTTACTCGCTGGTCTCCGGTCCCGGAGACACAGACAATGAAAAGTTCGACATTGATGATGGGAATCTGGTCCGGTCCATGATTTATGATTTTGGGTCCCATGATCCGGGGGCTGAGTTCTCGGTGAGGGTTCGGACTACAGACGCTGAGGATCCTTCGCGGTTCCTGGAGGAGAAGCTGACCCTGCTGTTGATGGAGCCTCTTGGCCCCACTTCCATTATTTTTAGTGCAAGCTTAGTGAGCTCCGGTGCCCTGGCCGGGTCCACTATTGGAACATTGAACGTCACGGATCCGAACCTGATCGATGCTCACGTTTATTCTCTGGTTACAGGGGTCGGGGATGATGACAATTCACTGTTTTCAACCGACGGGAACGTGCTTCGGTTGGCTGGAATCATACCCGAAAATCGGACGGATCTTCATGTGCGTCTCCGTGCCACTGACCTTACCGGTCTGAGTCTAGAAAAAACTTTCAAGCTGACGGTCACTGATCCGTCACTGCGTATCAACGAGTTGATGGCCAGCAACGGAAACTCCTTAAAGGATGATGATGGTGATGCGTCCGACTGGATTGAGTTGTTCAATGAGCAGAGCGGGACCGTTAATCTCAGCGGATGGTATTTAACCGATGACCCGGACGAACTCAACAAGTGGCAGTTTCCTGAGGTCAATATTGCCCCGAACGGTTTTATTGTTCTGTTTGCATCGGGTAAGGAGCGGGGCCCGGGCCGACGTCCTCTACATACAAATTTTCAACTCGGCAGCACCGGAGAGTCTCTCCTGTTGGTGAAACCTGACGGAGAAACAGTTGCTGACCAGATCGAGTTTCCTGAGCAGCGAGTGGACGTTTCATACGGTTACAATGCTGTTTCTAGTGAGATAGGTTTCCTTCGAAGCCCGAGCCCGGGAGAAGAGAACGGTGAGATTGCGGCGCAGATCGCTAACGAGGTCATTTTCAGTCACCGCCGCGGATATTATGAAAGTGCGTTTAATCTTGAGTTGAGTTCAACGATTCCAGGTTCGGTGATCCGTTACACTACCAACGGATCAAAGCCGAGCGGGTCAAG
>JABSSR010000309.1 GCA_013213965.1 Verrucomicrobiales bacterium
CCCTAGCGTTTATTGGATCCAAGTTAGGGGCTGATTCAATGCTTGCAGTCGCAGAGAGAGCCACGGGCTTAGCCAAAGCAGAAGCAATCTGGTGGCTCTTAAACAATCGGAATCATCGATGGAAAGAACATGACATCATAGGCTCGCTCAAGTCACGAGAGATATACAACCCATCAAGCATAAAACTCGTCAGCGTTGTATTACCACCACCAGTGAAACGAGAATATGCGCCGACAGCCAAAATTCTTGCAATGAAAGGAGATCCTGCCCGCGGCAAGACCGTGGCCGCTAGATGCTACATGTGCCACCACATTGATGGAACGGGAGTGGAATACGGGCCCACTTTGACTGATTACGGCAAAACACAAACTACCGAAGTAATGATCCAGTCCCTCATTAATCCTTCAGCTGACATTGCCAGTGGATACGATAGTTACCAAATCGAAACCAAGGACGGAATTAAAATTCAGGGAAGATTATTATCTGCAGGAGACCCTCTAATTATTCAATCAATGGGAGGAATAACGCAAACCATTCCTAAGGGAAGGGTCAAAAATCAAGGCAAGGTTGGGACTTCATTAATGATGTCCGCTGCTCAACAAGGACTCTCTGAACAAGACATTGCAGATATTGTTGCTTACCTCAAATCACTCTAATTCCAAAAGCTATACTGACATGAAATCGCTCATCCAATTTATCTTATTTTCATCAACTTTTCTTACCTATGCTCTTTCAGCACCAGACAAGAAAGGAGCTTACGCTACACCTGAAGACGCCGCCAAAGATCCTGATTTTTCCATTCAAGGTGAATATGAAGGATCCTATACTAAAGGCAACGGAACCAAGTCAAAGGTAGGCATTCAAGTCGTCGCGCTCGGCAATGGAATCTTTAATGCGGTAGGGTTCGAAGGAGGTCTGCCAGGCAATGGATGGGACCTCAGTGAAAGAGCCCAATCGGAAGCAAAGAAAGCTGATGACGGATCAGTAACTTTTAAAAAAGAAGAGGGCGGATCCTCAGCTGTCCTCAAAGAAGAAAAACTCACCATTTACAGTGCCGGAGGAAAGGCACTTGGAACACTCAATCGGATTAATAGAGAAAGCTCAACAATGGGACTGGAGGCTCCAAAAGGTGCGACCAAGCTCTTCGACGGATCTTCTTTGGATCACTGGAAGCCCGGTGCCCGCAAGACAGATGACGGCCTCCTAATGGAAGGAGTGAATTCTGCGCGCAATGATTTTAAGAACTTTACCCTACACATTGAGTTCAGGCTCCCTTATATGCCAAAGGCACGAGGTCAGGGACGTGGAAACAGTGGCATGTATCTGCTAGGTACGGAAATACAGATGCTTGATTCTTTCGGACTTTCCGGAGCGCCAAACGAATGCGGAGGCCTCTACAAATGGAAACGACCGGACGAGAACATGTGCTATCCTCCACTCCGCTGGCAGACTTATGACGTCGAATTTCAGGCAGCGACCACGGAAAAACCGCCCATGATGACTGTGAAGCATAACGGCATTGTTATTCATGACAAAATTCAACTCAGAAACAAAAATAGTCAGGGAAATA
>JABSSR010000031.1 GCA_013213965.1 Verrucomicrobiales bacterium
AAACTTTAAGTGAAATTGAAAGCAAAATAGGTCTAAGAAAGCAGTTAGAGAAACGAGAGCCTCTATTAAAATCGTATTTGCGGTCGTCAAAAGCAGTTGTTCTTGCTGCCATTAAAGCATTTCTCACTTTGTTTGCCGCGTCTTCATGTATGACTCTGCGGATTTTTTTTGGTTGGAATCTGTACATAGTTAGCCCGTCTTGAGAAGTAACTCTCTGAATGATCTGGGGCTGGTAAAGAGTTCCTCCATTTGCAACAACACTTAACGCGTTGACCATTTGAAGGGCTGTAACGTCAACTTCATACCCCATTGCTATCCGTGACAATGAAGTCTTACTCCATCCTTTTGAATCTGGTCGAGTCACAGTTCCCGCAGCCTCAGCAGTAAGTTCTACTCCGGTTCTTTTACTGAAACCAAAATCCTTAATGTAACTATGGAATGTGTGCCGACCAATTTTTTTAGCCAACATGTAAACTCCTATATTGCTGGACTTAGCAAGAATCTCTTCCGCACTCAAATAACCATAGGCCTTATGATCTCTCAACGTAACGCCCGGCTCTCGGTACCGTCCATTATAACAGAAAAAATTCGAATCTGGTGTTACAAGGCCCCTATCGAAAGCTGCAGAAAGAGATACAATTTTAAATGTCGATCCTGGCTCATAACGGTCAGCGACCGGGTGAATCTTTCTGACCCCTTCACGAGTGAATTGGTTGAATTGTGGCCTACTAGCCATAGATAATATTTCCCCAGTCTCCGGATTCATGAAAACAGCCATAATTTTCTCCGGGTTATACTCACGAACGGCAGACTCTAACTGTTGCTCAACAATGTTCTGAAGCCCCATATCTATCGTTAACTCCACATTAGATCCATTAACTGGCTTCACCTCTTTACTGTGTTCTGAAAGAACCTCACTCGAATATCGAGTCCGTTCAACGAGCCTATATCCTGATCTCCCTGCCAACTGTGGATTAAGAGTTCTTTCAACTCCCTCTTTGCCGACATTTGCTGCATCGGTGTAACCCAGGACTTGAACTAATCTTCCAGGCTTTGGATAATATCGACGCATTGAATCCTCGAAACGAAAGCCTCCGATCTTTCGTTCATTCATCAATTCTTTGACCTTCTCAGCATGAATAAAGTCAAGTGATCGAAAAATTACAACGCGATCCCGCCCATCATTATTATTAACTATCTCCTGAAGAACACCTTGCTTAATACCAAGGGTCTGCCCTAACAGGTTTTCAGCTAGAACAATGAAACGCTTCCTCACTTCCTTCGAATTGTAACGTTGAGATATTTCCCTGACACTGACCCTTTCAGATGCCGCGACAGCCCGACGACACACATGGATATCTTCAAGATGATATCTGTCGGCAATGACATCCCTAACGTGCTGATTTTGGACTAATGATTCACCGTTCCTATCATAAATCTGACCACGAGATGCTGGTAACACTGTCCTCACCATTCTCTCTGCCTTAGCAATTTCTGAAAATCGCTCATGCCCAACAATCTGGATATAAACGATCCTTATCGACAACACACTGAATGCAATGACGAGGATTAAAGTAACGAAAAAACTGCGTTTATGGAGTGAATAATTATCCACCTGGTCTGTCTATATCAATAAATGTAATTTCTGAATCAGCGTTAATTTTCACCGCTGCTGAAGTTGATGACTGTTCTGTTCCTGATCTTAATATATGACTATTGGTTATAGGGATTAGTTTACTGTCATAGTATTTCAGGGCATTGGATAATGCTCTCCGACCTCGAAGCGTTTCGACTCTTAACCCAACTGTCTGAACTTTCTTTTCCAGGAGCTTGATTTCACTTAAAAGAGCGCGGCGCAAATCGCTGCGCTCAACATGAGCATTCTTTATCATCACGAACCCACAAGCCGTTCCAGCCACTATGAACCCTATAACAATCAGAGAAAACAATGATCCAATCTTGAGTCTGCGTTGGTACTTCTTGCGTCTCTCGTTCATTTCACTAATTAGGGCTGAACCTCTATCGGCAATCTCTCCGCCACACGGAGCCGAGCGCTTCGGGCCCTAGGGTTACTTTTCACCTCATCCCTTGAAGGAATCAGTCCTTTCTGCATTACCAATTTAAAACAGTAATTCGGATTAGATTTTGGCTCTGGCCACTCAGGGCGATCAATCTTAGATTTACTACAACGTCTGAGATATGACTTAACAATTCGATCTTCTAAAGAATGAAAAGAAATCACAACTAACCGCCCACCAGGACGAAGCCATTGAGGAATCTCTGCTAACGTCTCTTCGAGCACTCTGAGCTCATTATTCACCGCTATCCGTAAAGCCTGGAATATTCTTGTCGCGGGATGTTTTTTTCCTCTTCTAGGCAAGATAGATTCTACAAGACCTGCAAGGTCTGTGGTGCATTCAAAAAACTTTTCTTTCCGCCGCTCAATAATTGCAGACGCGATCCGACGAGAAGCTCTTTCCTCTCCATACTCATAAAAAACACGAGCGAGTTCTTCTTCAGGACAATTATTTATCAATTCCGCCGCAGTCACTTCTGCGTCAGGATCCATTCTCATATCCAGTGGACCCGGTTTATTGAAAGAAAATCCCCGCTCAGCATTATCGACCTGATGAGAAGAGATACCCAAATCTAGAAGCAGGCCATCTAAACCACTGATGCCGATAGTTGAAAGAATTTCACCAAAGTCGCGAAAATTACCCTGAATAGCCCCAAACTTATCATCATAATGACCTAGACGCGCGCGCGCAAAAGAAAGAGCCGCAGGATCCTGATCCAATCCAATAACTTTTGCCCCCTTGCTCAGGAGTTGTTCGGAGTGCCCTCCCCCCCCTAACGTGGCATCTAAAAATAGTTTGCCCGGCTCCGGAGCCAAGTAATGAGTCACTTCGNCAAGGAGAACAGATTCGTGATAATCCANCCCTTCTGATCTGNCNCGTTTAAACCGCGANTTCTCATCCGGGGTAATGCTCCCGGCGAAAATCCCTGCCTNAAACCTNCCATCTTGGGCTTGTTCGGACAGTCATCTGAAGGCCAATCGTTCAAGTGATAAAGAGCATCCTGTCCTCCTACATCGGCCGGACAATATCTGCGGTTGGATAGAAACCTCGGTATGAGTTTCCTCATTTTCTTGATTATGTAGTTTGTGATTTAACAATGACTTATATTCAATCTAGAGGTTCCTAATTGTTGTTGGGGGGTTAATGTGATTGGGATTAGAGGCCAACACGATCTGCAGTGTCGGCAAACGAATTTTCTTCTTTGGTCTGATTCTCGTACCAATTTTCCGGCCTCCAGACCTCAATGCGGGAGCCTCCTCCAGCAAGCATGACCTCGCCTCGCAATCCTAGGCCTGAGCATATTTCATAAGGAAGCACGAGCCTTCCTTGTCTATCGAGGGGACACGGAGTGGCTCTTGAGAATAATTGTCTAACAAATTGGCGTCGGACCAGGGGTTCAACGTCCTCTGCTGTTTCCAGATCATTAACGATTTTCTTTAATTCACTCCCTGGTAAAAGAATCAGAAACGGCTGCCTTGGGTCAGGAACAGCAAACAACTCCGAAAGTCCTTCAAATCGCCATCGAGCCGGAACGGTCACACGGTGATTGTCGTCCAGCGTATGCTGCACAGTTCCGGCAAATAGCCGAATATCATTGCTTTCTTTAGAGTTAACCAAAACGTATCACATTGAGGCTCCTTTTATCCCCAATATGCCCCAATCTGCCCCTAAGCGCTTATTTGGTCAACGTCAATTTTATGGTAAATCGAATAAAAATGATGATTTTATTAAATTGTGATATTTTATAGATGATATTTTATAATAATTCCCTAAAAAGCAGGGTTATTTGCAAATATTTTAAAATATCCTCATAAGTAAACAGATGAGCTGTTTTATTTTTACTTAGGCAATGAGAAGCGCCCCCACTTTAACCCAAAACATCTAATTTGGGTACCTATGGCCGGATCAGGATTTTATTCTGGTCGAAGCCGACGGATGCGACCATTGAATGGATTTAATACCAACGTTATGAACTCTGTTGCCTCGTCGAGGCTGGATCCGAGATCAGTTTCTCTCATAATAGTAAGCGCCCAATGCTTCTCGTCCACATTGGCCAGATTAGTGGAGCCGTCTGGTCTAAATTCAAAAGCAACGTACTCTGCTGATTTGCTTCGTGGTATTTCCATTTCATCCCTCCTAAGAAACTCACTCTCTACCAGGCTACTGTATGTTTTTTCCGCAATCACGAATGCAGCAGGAAGCATTTTAACTTCCCCCACAGCATAACTGTTCTTTTTGTGGTCTTGAGGATTAGAAATGACCTGCGCCGACTGATAACTTCGAAACATCTTAGTACTTCCCGGAGACTCAGGGTCCTCGTACTTAAAGAATCTGATTTCGACTGGAGTATTTTCTGTAATAGACAATTGATGCGAACCTGACAGGAGCGATTCCAACTCATCAGCTGCTTGCCTGAGCTTGGACCCTTTTAATGCTGGTCCCATTGCCGGTATCGTGAAAGCCACAATCACAGCAATGATCATGAGGACTACAAGCACTTCAATGAGAGTAAATCCTCGGTCCTTCTTTTGAACGCTATTCATGGGCACGTATAAATAAATGATTACTTTTGCAAATCCGAATCACTAAACTTGGAAGCTCTTATTCCTACTGTTTCGTGAAACACTCGGTAAGTGATAGGCGGTTTGTAAGCATTCAATTTTTCCTTCAACTCTCTCAGGTCCTCGTCATATGAATTAACTTCCTGAAAAAGGTTCGGCGGAATCAAATCACTTGGCAAGGCACCGCCGTTAGTTTGTTCGAGTTTGAGTGCGGACTTCTCATCGATCGCCACCATTGTCACCTCAATCAGAGGAGGAAGCTGATGCTTGGTAGGATCCTTTTCATTCCTTTTTTTCTGATATCTCCGGCTATCGTACTCATAATCAGGTGCCAATGAGTTGGTAGTATCAATGGCATTTGAAGTCTTAGGTTCAATGATCAGAGCAATTATATTTTCAGCAATTGGTATAGAAAAAGGCTTACCTCCTTCGGTCGCTTCATTATTCATAACGTCTGGCTTGAACCAGTCCGTATTGTATCTCGTTTTCAGGTCACTCGCATAGACTTTTAGATTTTCAGTTGGGGGCCTGTACTCCATTAACCGATACCGTTCCCTGTCTTGTAAGGTTCCTGAAGGAAAGAACTCAGGGATTTGATCTCTGTCTGTATTACGTTGAATGTAATACCCCCAGCTATTGAGCAAGCTGCCAAAAGATCTGTTATTCGGATCTACAGAAAAACTGAGAGGTGCCTGGAAAAAAATACAGTGCGTCGGATAACGACCTACTGCCAATAAATCCTCCCCTTTTCCACTGATAAAATGAAGGTCTGACTTTCGCTCGTATCCTCTTGGTCTTTGCTGTGGATTGTTCCCAGGATACTGGTAGTCAAAGTAAGTATTCAACATTGCCTGGCTGATCCGACGAGTCATTCCCTCAAAAGCGACCCGTGCTTCCTTGAAAGTGGATACTCTTGCCTGAGCGTTTGACCATGTTCTCGTTGTGGAATCAAGCATTCTAAAAACGAGCATCATGATAAGTGATAGAACAACCATCGAAACCATCAACTCGAGGAGAGTAAATGCTCGGTTCGATGCTCGGATTCTCTTCTTTAAAATATTCATGGTTTGTATTTAATGAGCTTCTTATTTCTTAAGTCGTTAACTCAATGATGTAATTTTTATGTGTTGTTAGTTTCAATCATCCTTTTCAGTGTCAATGATGAAGGTCCAATACGATCTATAATCTTTTTTTATTCGTTTCTGGTTAGCTCCAGCGTCGGGGTTAGGATCTTTAAAGTCCGGCTCATTTCCCAAAATATTTGAAACCTTAACCACGACCCGCTTGAGGAACTTATTCTCCTGCGCTCCCGGAATTTTAGGATTCTCTTCATCCACTTCAATCTTAGCTGTATAAATTCTACTTAATTTTGATTCTTCTTCACCTTTCTTCAGTTGTGTTCCCATGTCGTCGAACCAATATTCTTTTCCGTTATATTGCTGGATTTGATCAAACTCAGCTAATTGAACCTCACCTAACAATTTATTCGCAATCCTCGCACCTACCGTGTTGACCCCGGCTTCTTTCATCATTTTCATGCCTACAGGAATCAAAGCCATTAGTGCTACCATCACCGTTGAGACAATGCCTATAGCAAGGACCGTCTCGACCAAGGTAAATGCACCATTCTTAGAAGAGCGGGAATTCTGCAAAGATTTATGTGCTACTGAATCCATGACACTTTTTGGTGCTAATTATTGAATTTTTTGGGGTTTTAAGTGTTTTTTGACATCAGAAACGTCAATTTGGTAAATCAAAGTAGGATTTACAATGCATATACGCAAGGAAATTAATTTAATCCCTAATAAGTAATGAAAACTCCTATCTCTTCTAGTGTTCAAAGGTATTTAATTCTCAATCACCGTATAATGACCTTGTAGCTCTCGATCTTCACGCGCCCAAAGGTGATCTCCCTAGTATCAATGGGGTTAATGTAGCGGGCCGTAATAGTGACTGTCCCATCATCATTGATTTCTGGATCACCTATCTGCACGAAAGTGTCTGCGCCAGTAGCATCACCCCAATTCTCCAAATTAAAGGAAATCTGGGGAATGTATTTAATGTCTCTAACAACAAAACCACCTATGGGACTGTTTAGGGTTCCTGACGTAGCATCATTCGCCTGCCGCCAACTCAACTCGAACCATCTCAATCCGCTTTCTTCAACGATCCTTGCCTGAGGCATTAGAGGCGTTCCAAGTTCACTCTGGATGGTAGGAACTTCCGGATTCCCTCCAAAAGCATACTCCAAATAATTAGAAATACCGTCACCGTCAGGATCTTCAAATGGAAGCCCCTTCTCATCAAGCTGGTAAGGAGTCTCTAACTTGATCCAGGAAGGATAAGAATCAACAGTGAGCGGTGTTCCATCAATCTCAAAATTATCAAAGAAAATAGATTCCGTATTTTCATTGCACTTTGCCTCATAAGAAAAAGTATAGCTATTTGCCTCATCAGGGACTGGAAAAAAGTAACGGTAAAATGAACCGTTTATTCCACGGTTGAGGTCATTTAAAGTTATTGGAGGATTGTTCCGGGGAGCTAATTGATCGGTGACTCCCTCAAGTTGACAAGAAAATAAAAAATCAGATCCGCTTATACCTTTATTCAGAGCCTGTATTGCCAGAATGTTCTGCCCGATAATGAGCTTTTCCAGATACTCATTCAATGAGTAATCCTTCATGGTTTGAGCAATTGAATCACTGTTACTTGCTGTTGCCTCTGAGTTCCACAGCGGTTCTTCAGGGCCTTTAAATACTATGACCTTTTCCCCATTCAGCCAGGCAACAAATCCATCATCGGTCCGGGCCCCTAACACTAGGGACTTGAATTGACTCTTGTCTTCTACCGTGAAGGGAATCCTCAAGTAAACAGTTGCACTCGTACGATACATTTGCTCTTCAAGATCAAGTGCAATAAAAGGGTCGAACGGATCCTCTCGGGTCCCAGAACGGGCAAAACCAACTCCTCCCCGAACCACGGTCCCGTCCTCATTCGTCTTTTCGACATCCAGCCAAGCTGAATCATCATAGTCGAACTGTACCCAGTCATTTCCTATATCCTCTGTCGGGACCAGAGCCTTCTTGACCTGATTCTCTGCCACAAGCATGTCTGTTACTTTTTCAGCTGCTCCTCCTCCTCCAGTGATGTTAAGCTCTTCTTTTCTAGTGTATTTATCACCATCCACACTGGTGTGGCTATTGAACTTAATATAGTCTTGATTTGCTTCAAACCCATTACCCTCCCTGAGGCCCGCTTCTGGCCAGCCTCCATCATATGTGCGGACATCAAAAGAGACAATAACGTCCACATAATTACGAAGATCGACCCGATACTTTAATGTTTCATCGCCTGGTACCTGAGAATATACCTCATGGTGATCATTTGAAATCGCAAAGCAACGACCTTCAGCAAATCCAAGTCCAGTATCCGCTAGCGGTAAGCCCGTGAGCCAATCGAAGTTAGCAATTCCTCCAATGACTCCACCACCGACTCCGTTCCTGTCACGGCTCGCCCAGCCAAGGTCATCGTTATCAATGAAATTCGGAGTAAAGAATGTTGAACCTTCACCTGCATTTTCAAATCTAATGGACTGAGGAGGATGAAACATACCGTATCCGGGAGCAACGTTAAAGGCACTCATCCACATGTTAAATCCCGCATCTGAACTGCCAGGGGAGGACTGATGAAGTTCAACTGCAACTACATTACGGCCCGAGACAAGCTTGCCGGTCCCTTCCGGTGAAGAATCATAAAATTTAGTCTCGGAAGTTCCTCCAGCGGAACTGGAAGCAAGAGTGCTCCACTTAATATTACCCGCAGGCATATTCTCGCGGTAGAGTTCATCTCCGTTAATATAAATGACAGCACCATCATCTCGCACAATACCCACGAGTATCTGGTAAAAAGGATCATCACCTTCCAGAGAATTTAATTGAGCAGTCGTCACGTTAAATTCTTTACGGAAATAAAAGGTAACATTCCTTGAACTGCTCGGCCCTCTGTCCAAGGTGGTCACAATTCCTTTGTTTCCAAAACCTAAACCTGAGGCACCACTCTCCCATGATGAATCATCATAGTCACTTTCTCTCCATGCCGTTCCAAGATCGTTCCCATCATCTAGATACTTCCATACTGCACCTTCAAGAACTAACGGGATCTCATCCTCAGCAAACGTGTGTGTTATAGCACTGAGCAAAAGAACAACTGAGAAAAAGCTCTTGAGGAGGAATTTCATGATATCAAGTGGGGTGGGGTTCATTGAGCCGATCATTTAAAATCAATACTAACTACCTAAATAATGACACTAACAGGCGTAGACGCAAGACCTTCAGATTCGATTCCGCTTCACTGAAGCAAAAAAATGGTCATAATGATAATAATGAAGACTTTTATTAACAAATTCTAATTAAAATCTGCGAAATGTAATAATATGAATCACCTATCCTTTATGAGATTCCTCATCATTTTATCTGCAACATTTTTTTCCTGTATCGCTCTGAGCTCTGCCCAACGGACTGAACGATTAAGTTATAAAGGAACAACATATCAAATAATTGAGATATTAGATGTCACAGACGATAAAGCCAGTCTAAGAACCACCGATAATAAAACCATTACAGTTCCAGTACGTTTCTTAAGTTCAAAGCTCCGAGTAAAGGCAGAAAACTTACAAAAAAGATTAAAAAAAATTAGGAATTCAAACACTGCAACGACCCTCTCTGTAGTCAAAGCGAATGCATCAGAAACTGAAATAGCTATTCAGCAGTCAATCATCCAAGGGACACCACTGAAGCGCTGGGTAAATGGAACCGTTGCCAATAAACAGATTAAGGGCGGCCTTTTGGTGATATCTTCGGCGACAGCACTAGATTTTAAACTTGATCGGGACGGTGTCCCCTTGCCACCCAAAAAAGTTAAAGGAAGTGCCATATTTATGAACGGACTGGTTATGATAGAGGGGGCAGGCAAAAAATCATTCAATCAGCATGTGGAATACATAGCCTGGGACACTGGTCAACGGATCGAACATGATGGACAACAAATTCCTAAATTAAGCCTTAAAAAAGTTGAAGCCCAGTTGCTAGTAAACGAAAGGACCTGGACAAATTCAGGAGGGAATAAGTTAATTGCTTCCTTGGCATCTGTAATCGATGGGGTCGGCAACTTTCAACGCTCAGATGACACCGAATTCAAATATCCTATAGAGAAGTTATCTGAAGATGATCAGAAGGTAATTAGTGATATTATAAAAAAACGTTACAATGATCTGCGTTCAACTCTTTAGAATTACCATAATTTTTATAAATTATCCTTGATATTTAGTAAAACACTTAAAACAGCGTTGACGCTCTTGTATATCAATTGTAAATTCATGCCAATAAAGCAAGCCGCCCCTATCCCCTACATTAAAACCTAGTTTCATAACGATCAACCCAGTATAAAATGAGCAATTAACAATGCCAATTGAACTCCTTTTAAACTCTGACCATTCATTTAATCTAAATTATTTTTACATCAAACTAAGACAAAGCATTCTCGTTCTGCCTAATTTATTGAAACCATGAAAACGTCGACCCGGCAATCCAATCATTGCAAAAAAAGCAAAACCGGTCCCAACAAAGGACCCACTCTGACAAAGCCAAGAGAAAAGGAAAGTGGAATTGCAATTGTCACTGTCCTTTCAGTGCTCATGCTAATGACTCTTTTGATCTTTGGATTCTTTTCCGCTGCCGAAAAGGAATTAGACTCTTCCAATTATTACGGATCCAGTCTCAGAACAAGACAACTAACCGACGTCGTTACCAATATGGTCATGGCTCAGATACGGAAAGCTACCGGAGAGCAGACACAGGAAGGAAAACGATACACTTGGGCCTCGCAGCCAGGCGCCATCACTACCTTCTCAAACAAAGGAACAGACTATGACTCGCTTGCCGCCAAAAAATTCAAGCTCTACTCCTCGGCAAGAATGGAAGAACAAAGCGAATACAATCTCGTAGATGATGTCGTAGAAGACTGGGACGAAAGACCAGCTCATTACGTTGATTTAAATTCTCCGCTCTACTCTGAGAGGGAAGACGAACTGTACTTTCCTATCGTGGACCCGAGGTCACGCCAAAGCTCTAACAACACAAACCGTGACAATGTGGAGGGATTTAACTACACACAAAATACCTCGACTGGGACCCAGATTCCCGGGATCCAGTTGCCTGGAAGTGACCCAAAATCACAGAGGCTCCCCATGCCAACACAATGGTTATACATTCTGGAAGACGGAACGATGGGATCCCTGGATAAGTCGAACAAATTCATTCCTAATTCCGGGATCAGTCTACCCACTGTTAATAACCCAATCGTTTCCAGAATCGCCTTCTGGACCGATGACGAATGCAATAAAATAAACGTCAACACGGCAGCTGAAGGAGTCCCTTGGGACATACCAAGATACGATTCAAGGCATGAGCGTGAAATGGCATTAAAGCAACCAGTCGAGAAGGAAACGACTCGGTTCCCTGGTCACCCTTCGATGGTCTCGCTATCGTCAGTACTTTATCCGCATGAAGATGTTTCAGAGGATAAGGCCAAACTAAAAAACATTTATGATCTGGTTCCAAAGATAGAGTATAAAAATTCTTCAGCGTCCGGATCCACTAACGCTACTCAAGGTGTCACTTGGGACGATGACCGGCTTTACGCAACTTACGATGAACTCCTCTATAAGCATGAAAAAAATAGAAGCCTCGACGAAAGGCAAGAGGCAACGACCTTCAGAAGGGATCAAATTAGCAGAAGAAAATTAGAGCAGTCACGTTTCTTTTTAACTGCTAACAGCATCGCTCCTGAACTGACCATGTTCGGAACACCTAAGATGACGATGTGGCCGACATACACTAATACCGGTAGAAATACCTATTTTGATAATCTGGTTGTCTTCATCTCCACGCTCGGCAAAACCAGAAAAAAATATTACTGGCAAAGGAACAGCAGCGGAAGTCGTCACAATGAAATTTATGGAAACGCTAGCGGACAAAATCTTCAACTCCTTGATAATTATCTAGTAAACCTCATTGCTCCGAGCAATGAGATCCCCGGATACGGTGGGAGTCTAGGAAGAAAGTACGGCGCAGGTCCTTATCAGGACGGCAAACAAATCCTCACTCAGCTTTGGGACTATGTAAGAACAACCAATCTAAACGATCCCTACAACGCAGATCAGTACACGTCCCGAGGCAATGCCTCCGGACACGGTCAGGTCGCCGGTTGTTGCCTTTGTGGCGGAACCTCACCTCACCAGATCAGGTGGGACAAACCCTACCTGAAGTTCCCAAGAGGGTTCGGCCGATTACCCACACTGACCGAAGTGGCATTAATCTTCAAGTGCACCGGCCAACGATCTGAAGACGGAACGACCCAAGGTAACGGAAGCCAGCTCCCACCGGGTGGTGTCCGCATCGAAGTCGGACTATTATTGGAAACTTTCTGCCCGAGTCATGGATTCACTAAGATGGTTCCCAACACTTCTTTACAAGTCATCGGAAAGCGCTTCGGAAATGCGAATCAGGAACCCGCCACGATCACTATTAACGGAGCCAACATCGGCAGGTTAGTTCCCAACAACAAGTCAAGAAGCGAGACATCCATGAGCCTCAAAGGATTCAGAGGATGGGGAGCTCACGGAGGCCCTCGTCAACACGGAACGACCCAGCCAGTTTATTGGACCCCTTCGGGTGGTAATGCTGCTGGCGGAGTACCAGTTCCTGGAGGCGGTGGACTCTTAAAAGTTGAAATTCAGGGTGCACCTGACAGGGTCCCTGCTTCGGAGCCAGACATGCGCATCGTCCTATATGATACGCGGGGCGGTGCTGACAGCTCCGATGTTAACAACCTCATTCAGGTATTTGAGTTGGACTTCCCTAATGAATTTACCATTCCCGTTCCCCGATATGATAATCGTGATACTTGGAAACAGACCTGCTCAAAGGCCAGAAACAATCCACAGCTCCTCATCAGCCCCGGGACCGTGGTCCGATCACTCGTCGTGAGTCACAGTGACTTCAGACTCTTAGGAGCAAAACGAGTCATCGAAAATCACGTCTTCCAGCCTCATCCAAAATTCAACAGCGCTGATCGGCAAGCTCATAGCTTAGTGGATCCTGACGGCTATAAATACACTGGCTACTCAAACGAACGTGAGTTCATTGTCGGTGCAGGGTACTCAAAAACCTCAACGCCTGACTTCCCTATCTCACCTGATAGTCCAAACTTCTTTGTCGATGTTAAAGGCAATCCAAGGACCGACTATAAATTCTCCGTGGATCCCATGATCACAGGCGACTGGGACAACGGCATCGCAATGCAAATGGATGGACCTTATGTGAACCGTGGTGACGATGGTAATCGTCCCAGTGGAAACCGTAACCCTTATTTTGATGAGAAAGCATTGTCTGCTGCTGATGTGACATCAAAGGCAAACTTCTCGCCGAACCGTGTCATATGCGGACCAGGAATGTGGGGCTCCATGTCTTCCGGAGTCCAGGCTGAGATTCCCTGGAGAACACTGCTCTTCAGGCCCGATCCAGAGCACTTCGGCGCACCGGATCAGCCCAATAAAGGGGATCCGCCAGATCACTTATGGATGGATCTTTTCTGGATGCCGGTAGTGGAACCTTATGCCATTTCCATGCCAGCAGCCACGAGAGGTAAGATAAGCTTAAATACTCAAATCGTGCCGTTCGATTACATCAAACGACACACTGCAATACACGCCTTAATGAAAGCGGAACGTGTCGTTGCTATTCCGACTGAACAAGGAAACAATTACAAGGAAAAGAACGGAGGTTCAGATTCCTGGAGGAAGAAAATTGACGCTTACGAAACATTACAACAGTGGGAGGATAAATATGAAGAGAATAGGATTTTCCGTTCTCCGACTGAAATATGTGAAATGTATCTTGTCCCTCAGGGGCAAACATTGGGCAATAAGAGCGGAACCACTAATCCAGATTATCCAAAGATGCGAAAGTTCTGGGCCTCTCACCGATTGACCGGTGACAATGTCAAGGAAAGGCCATATGCAAACATGCAGCCCCGGCTAACAACAAAGTCCAACGTTTTTAAAGTTCACATGATCGTTCAAACTCTCAAAAAGGCCAGGAGCGTGGCCCCTGACATAGTCGATGATGAAAAGGACAAACCAACAGGAACTTGGCGAGGATCAGCTATCATAGAACGTTTCATTGACCCTAGTGATAATCAGATACCGGACTACTTTAATGATCCGAACATGCAGCAACCTTCACTAGAAAAGTTTTACAATTACCGCGTCCTGCACATCAAACAGTTCGCTTTGTAATAAATAAATTACTGCCACACCAAATGAATTAAAATGAGCCGTTCTTTGACGGCTCATTTTTTTATACTTTTACGAATTTCCGCAGTCAGTCAGGAACTTAATTCAACGGCCGAAGTGTTCGGATCCAAGAACAATCTCCAGCTCTGGTGATAATGACTTTCGCATTCTTTTCTATATCCGATCAGAGGCCTCCACCGTGGAGCGACCGGTTTCTTTAAAGGAAACATACTGGCCTCTTTCGGTAACTTATTTCCTTTCTTTGTATTGCACCTGATACACGATGTAACAACATTCTCCCAACTCGTCGCACCCCCCTTGTCTCTTGGAATGACATGGTCCAAATTCAATTTAAAGGAATCAAATTTTTTATGGCAGTACTGACATAGGTAATCATCTCTCTTAAAAATATTTTCCCTTGAAAACTTAACTTCTTTTCTGGGTAGCCTATCGAAGACTGCAAGAACAATAATTGAAGGCAGGCAGAAACAAGAAGAAACGGTATTCACGACAGGCCAATCCTCGGGCCTTTCTTCGAGCCTTAACCAGGATTCAAAATCATGAGTCGAAAATTGCTCTTCACCAAACATTCCAACGGCTTGAGCATGACCCAGGAAAAGAAGACCTATCGCTCTTCGTGCAGAACACAGATTAATAGGCTGCCAGAGACGATTAAGCACAAGTACCTGGCTATCAATGGAATTATTCACAGTAAAATTATGGCAAATTATCCAGCAATTCTCAATACCTACAATCAATATATTGTTAACAAGTCTTTATTTTTAATAAAAAGTTTTTTATATTTTTTTCCACACATATTCAGCCAGTAGCTTATATTGAATCTCCCTTCACAAAATGCTCAGCCTATCAGCCCTAAAAGTTCCAGTTCTCAGGATACCTGTAATCATTGCAGCAATATGCTTATATGGTATCGCGACAGCCTATTCTCAAGACCCAGGGACAATATATCTTGAAGCTTATCTACAAGTGGAAGATGCAGAAAAACTTGAACAAGGTGGTAACTTTGCTGCAGCACTTCGTAAATTCAATGATGCCAAAAGCATACTAGATAATATTGCACGTGAGCATAGGGGCTGGAGACCTGAAGTTCTTAATTATAGGAGGAGAAAAGTTAACGAAGCCATCAATCGTTGCCGAAAAAATCTACCCTCAGAAAAAATAGATAATCAAGTTCCCGGACTACCTAATGATCTTTCTCCAAAAATTAACAATCAAGCGTCCCTGTTAGAACGGCGGGATGCCACGATCAAGCAATTAGAATTAGCACGAAAAAAACTCCAAGAGAATTTACAAAAGACACAACTCGATTACAAGAAAGCCGTAAAGGATTTGCAAACATCACAAGGAGCTCAGGCAAGTCTAATGAATGAGCTCAAGGATGCCCAAGAAAAACTTGATTCAGAAAAACTTGATTCAGCAGCAGAAAAAAAACTGAAGACCGAAATAGCCCACCTCCAGAACGACATTGCCCTGGTCAATGAATCATTTTTAAAAGCTAAGAAACGCAACACTGAACTTGAGCAAGAACTTGTTAAAGTTAAATCATCCACTGATTCGATTGATGCTCAACGTGCGGAACTAAAAATCGAAAGGACCAGGATCGAGTAACTCCTCAATGGGGTCTCTGACAATGATGTAAAAAAATTACTCGCGGAAAATCTCAAATTAAAAAAACAACTCTCAGAGGCAAGGACCGAAGTCCAGCGCTTATCAAGCGAGAAGGAAAGGGACGCTGAGCAGATCGCCACTCTCAGAAACAAAATTAAAGGAGTCGAGGAAAGACTCGCTGCCATTCAGCAGGAAAATAGCGAATATCAAGAAAGAATTGCTGACTTGTCTTCAAAACTGAAAATAACTGAAAATAACTTATCCAAGGCACTAGAATCACCCAAAGGCAAAGATTCTATTGCCCAGGCTGCACTCATCGAAAATAAAACACTCAGGAGTATTGTGAAGCGGCAGATCATGCAACAAGCATGGCGCAAACAAGCAAAGGAACTTGTACTAGAAGAACTGACTCGACAAGGAGTCGCTTCGCGTGGACTCATCAATCAGATTGAAAAACTTGCCGGTAAAGGAACAGTTCTTACAGCTCAGGAACAGGAACTCTTAAAGGAAAGTTTGCTCGGCGATCTTGGTAAGAAGTCAGGACTTATCCTTGTGCAGGGAAATGAACAACAACCCATCACTTATCCTGAACTCGCCCCAAATAACGAAGGCGAATTAACCAAGGTCGGCCTCAACGAAAATCTAACACAATACGCTGCGACAATCGCTTATGATTTTGTCAAGGAAAACTACAAAGAATGCGCCAAGCATTATGAAGAAATCCTAAAAATAGTTCCTGCTAATGTCTACACTATCAGAAACCTGGGGATAGTGAAAATGAGATTGGGGGAAAACCAAGAAGCAGAACAACTATTTAAAAAGGCCGCTCAGATAGAACCTGAAAACGGATACTCGTACTTAATTCTGGGGGTCTATTATTACCGCATTGGACTCGATGACCTGGCAATTAAAAGCATCGATGAAGGGTTGAAAATGTCTCCGGAAAATGCCAAGGCACATCATTATCTGGGAGCAATTTGTATTAAACAGGGACTCAGAGAAAGAGCAATAAAAGAATTTGAAAACGTCATAACCATTGATCCTAGCTTCGGTGACGCTTACTACAATCTGGCCTACCTCTACGCTACGGAAAATCCTAAACGCCTTGACCTTGCACGAGAATGCTATTTGCGAGCCCAACAAAACGGTACATCCGCTGACGAAGCAATGGATCAGGCCCTAGGTAGTTAAAGGTAAATTTTACTAATTTCTTATCTCAAAATGCTAACCCCATTCCATAAAGCTGACAAAATTCACTTGAACGTGCAGTGATATGGTAATTAATGTCCATCCCGCTACCGGCTTAAACAATCTATAAAATGCTAGTATACCTTCGTAAACATCAGAAAACGGTCATGCTCTTCGTAGCAGTGATTGTCATTATTGCCTTTACTTTCTTTTACGACGCTGGTCGTGGACCTGACAGGGAAAA
>JABSSR010000310.1 GCA_013213965.1 Verrucomicrobiales bacterium
CTCCGGCAAGAGACTCGACGGAAAATGATTACAGTGCGTTTGAAAGTAATGGAATCAATTATAAGGAAGAATCCCCGTTCCTTAATGATGATAATTCGGCCATTTCGTTCTTACAAAATGGGCAACTCATTACCGATCCTTTTGAAAAAATAGACGGAGGCGGGTTCACCGTTGAATTTTGGATTCAATTTAATTCTCCGCCTGCGGGTTTCACCAATCTCGTAGGTGATGGAGAAGGCGGCATGGATTTTATGCTCATGGTTTACGCCGGGAGTGGAGGTTTTATCCGTCCGCATGTGCAAACCAATTCCGGGTTCGCTTCGATTGATTCGGTAGATAGGATCACAGACAATGGTCTCCACCACATCGTCGCCACCTGGGACGAGGGTAGTGGAGAACTTTACTTATACATTGACGGGGAATTAGCGGATACCACCGTCAGTGCGGGAACCATTCCGACCTCAGGACAACCCATTAATTCCGATAACCCAATCTATATTGGACAGGATGGCCGTGAGCCGCGCGCTCCCGACGCGTTAATTGATGAAGCGGCGATATACAATTACGCGCTTTCGGCCGAACGAATTTTGGCGCACTTTAATGCGGTTGAGGTTCCCGAGCCTCCGGAACCTCCCGAGCCCCCTGCAGATGCTGGGGGAGTCGCGGTCGGGGACTCGACGTTGATTGGTGAGCTTGATTATAGTGACAGTTTTACGATTGGAGCGGATGCCATCAACGAATCGCGCAAAACTTATGCAGCGCAAGGATTTCCGCTCCCGGCTGGCGTCGAGGTAATCGAAAATAGTTACGGAAATCCTACAGTTTCCTGGCCTTCAAATGCTTGGTCCATTGCCAGGGACCACGCAGTTAACCCTGGCGGGTTTGGCTACTTTGGTGGCAACGGTGCGGGAAGTAATTCCGGTATGACTCAACGAGGAGGCGGAGGTGACTGGAGTATCGCTTACGGGATACGAGACGTTTTTATTATTCAAAGTGATTTTGTCCAACTTCCTGACCGAGTTGATTTCACGGTCGGCGGAACGCCTAACACAATTGGTGGAGCTGATAATTTAAATATATTCTTCAGGCAAACTGGAACTTCTCCGTGGTTTGAAATTGGAATATACAATTCCTTGGTAGGGGAAAAAGATACTGGACTCAGTTCAGATATAGCTGTTCGCAATGTGGCCCTTAATACCGGTTGGAATAACTACGCGTTGCTCGTTGATGTTCAGAACGAAATGATTGAGGCCTTTGTTAATGAAGAATCAAAGGGTGTTATTGACCTTAATGTGATACATGATGGCGCATATGCTGGAATACTGAACAATAGTTATATTGGAATTGGAGGAGCCGGTTCGGACCGGCTTTGGAGTGACAATTTCCAGGTTGGATCCCCAGGATTAAATGCAGCACTGGAAATTATTGAGATCAGCTATAGTCCAGTCGACAGTAACCTTTCGGTCAGTTGGAACTCCAATCCAGGAAAAAATTATGCTTTGGATTTCTCTTTTGATCTCCTGACTTGGCTAGAACTTAATGATGAGATTGTTTCGGATGGGGAATTAACGACTTATCAGGAAACATTATCAGAGGCACTTCCTGAGAATAAAAGGTCAGTGTTCTTTAGGGTTCGAGAAGTTGAATAAGATACGCTTAATTTATTTTACAGAGACTAAATGATAGAGGAGATAATTGATTAATCTTCTCTAAGAAGTGACTTTGGTATTACTTTTTAGCTTAGTTATTTTTACTTTTCCTGCACCATTAAGGTTAGCTCCCAAAAGATTGCCAAAAGAATACGTAAAAAGGGATAAGCGTAGAGATAAAAAGAAGAGCTGAAGGGGTTTCTGAAATTTAGATTAGTTCCCTGATCGGGTCGCTTTCTGTCATTGCGTTTTTAAGCTCATTTGGAAGGCTCTGAATTAACCTGACCTGTCCTAAATCAAAGAGTGAATGCATAATCGTTGCCATCATATGCTGTGGTCGATAAGGAGTAGTAATTGCTTTTGTTGCATGAGCATCAGACTTGCCGATGACTTGACCCATTTTGAGTCCTCCGCCGAAAAAAAGTAAAGGAGTCAGCTCGCCGTAATGTTCTCTCCCTC
>JABSSR010000311.1 GCA_013213965.1 Verrucomicrobiales bacterium
GAATTTACAAGAGCAGTGGAATTGACGGCAACAGACATTGCGGATTTTTTGCAGAACCGGCGCATCGGTCGCCTAGTTGACTTTAGTGCTGGAAGAGCATTTCGAGGTTATGAGCGAGGGAAAAAAATGGCAGACAATCCTTTTCTCCGAATTTGTTCTCCGATTTACAGAACAGTACGTCCTGTAGTTCAAGCTTTAAGATATAATTCGCCACTGACTTGGGTCGGATTGGCAACGTCTAATGCTGCGGCAAGGGTACTTCAACCTTCCCTCATCGGAATTATTGGGAAGCGTGCCATACAACTCTACAGTGGAGCATTGGATCGGAATGATGGAGCTATGAACTCTGCAAATTAGCTTATTTCTAGCAGTGGAAAAGAGTCTATGTGTGTAGCCTAAAATTTAGATGCTTAGTTAAAACAGTAAAAATTATAAATTCCAGAATATAATAATTATGGTATTTGCAAATTAAGTTAATTGCTACATATTATAAAGATGAAAGCTATGGAGCCTTTTGTCTCCCGATTTACGATAAATGCATTTTTTGGCTTTTTGTTTTTTGTGCTTTGCCTGTCCGGTTGCACCAATACTCGGGTCGAGGTGACTGAGGCAAGTAGGGGTTTATCACCTGCTACTCAGAAGAAAAATTTAACTACTAGATATAATCCTCTTTCTCTTGCTCCACACATTATTAATGTATCAGAATATGACCCAAAGGAGCGACAGAGATCCGGTGCTTATTATACACCAAACGATCTGACGGCATTACGTCGTAATGGTGCACTTGGTCTCATTGCACGATGTGGAAAGGGCAAAAATTATGATAAAAAATGTGCATCTTTTTTAGCTGCGGCTGAGAGACAACGGATGCTTCTTGGTTCTTATTATTTCGTAGTGAAAGGGGTTGATCCGGTATGGCAAGCTGACCGATTTGTTAATCGAATACAATCAATCAAATCTTCACTCAAACTAAGGAGTCCGGAAATATTATTGGTGGGAGATTTTGATTCCCGGTCATCAGCAACGGATATTATTAGGTTCATCAATAGGATTGAAATACGGACCGGCCAAAGGCCGATGATTTATCTTGAGAATAGTGATCATCTTCGAAAGGTTTTGAGCTCTGCTACTTCGCAACAAAAACGTAGAATTGCACAATGCCCTTATTGGATAGCTCTTTATTCATCTAAGAGGTCGGGCATGGAAACGCCTGAAAGATTAATGCGCGAATATGGAATATGGAATCAATGGTCACTTTGGCAATATTCGGGTGTGTATTGGGATAAGCGCAGATCTAAATCAGCTATACACAACTATAATTATGGTCGTTACCGGTCCTCCTCTTATTTTGGCAACATGAGCTGTCCCCTCGAACGTAATATTTTTAATGGGACCGTGGAACAGCTTTATGGTTTTTGGAATAAAGGTTCCTGGAAGTGGTGAGTCGGTCAAAGCACTTAGCGAATCAATTATTTTCGTAAGTGACTTGGATAAGTTTGATTGGATTCTTTCTGCCGCGTTTAATTATTACGTTTCGCGGTTTAGTATTATAATGTCTGGCAATTAATCGTAGGAGTTCATCATTAGCTTTGCCCTCGGTCGGTAAAGCCATTACCGATGCAGACCATGTTCCATCAT
Source organism: Verrucomicrobiales bacterium (assembly GCA_013213965.1). Lineage (GTDB taxonomy): Bacteria > Verrucomicrobiota > Verrucomicrobiia > Verrucomicrobiales > DEV007 > EC70. The sequence continues at coordinate 1,639 of JABSSR010000311.1, forward strand.
CGAGCTTGTTAAGTGAACGAGTTTTTGAATTTGTTTTAACTTTAACTTCCAAAATTTCATTCATTCTGATTTTTTTCCTGAGAATTATTATTGATTCCTGAATGCCCAGAGATGCCTATCTGAACGAAAATAAATTGAGGATTTATCAACTGCAGGTGTTACAAAAACTGGTTCTCCGATATCATATTTATGGATCTGAGAAAATGTTTCACCTGGTTTAACGATTGATACTTGTCCACGCTCAGAAACTAAATAAAGGTGCTTATTTGC
>JABSSR010000312.1 GCA_013213965.1 Verrucomicrobiales bacterium
ATTCCGGCATCGGCGGCGGATGTTTTATTGTTGCAAGGAAAGCAACCGGCGAACTCTTTACAATTAACGGTCGCGAGACTGCTCCTCAAAGAGCCCACAAAAACATGTACATACGCAATGGACAGGCTCAGACCAGTCTCAGTAAGTCTGGAGCATTGGCAATTGCCGTCCCCGGTGCATTAAAGGCTTACTCAGAACTATGCAAAAAACACGGCAAAATTAGCTTTAAAAAACACTTAGAAAATGCCTCAAGCATTGCTCGCAATGGATTCAAGGTCTCGGTTCCTTTTGCCCAGAGGATTAAAAGCAATTTTAAACAAATCAAAAACTATTCTGCCACGGCAGAGGTTTTCACAGATAATAATGGAGATCCTATCAAGGCCGGCTCAATGCTCATTCAGGAAGATCTGGCTGAAACCTATAATAAAATAGCACAGCACGGAACCGATTGGTTCTACAAAGGACCCTTTTCAAAAAAAACAGAGGAGTGGATGAAAGAAAATGGCGGCATAATGAAGGCCTCAGATTTTGAAAAATATCACGTCACCTATCCCGATCCGGTAAAAACAACGTACAGAGAATTCACCGTAATTGGAATGCCTCCTCCGAGCTCGGGGGGGACCCACGTAGCTCAAATTCTCAACATCCTGGAACATTTCAATATCAAGAATATTAATCCGAACTCTCCCGAGTTTTATCATTTAATCACCGAAGCAATGAAGCTCGCTTTCGCTGACCGGGCTCACTGGCTCGGAGACCCAGCCTTCGCTAAGGTCCCCTTAGGATTAGTTTCCAAAGAATATGCGAAGAGTCTTGCAAAAAAAATCAATCCTAAGAAAGTAGGGAAAGTAAAGATCCACGGAACCCCACCAGGATCTACTGAACATTTCTTCAATAAGCACACCACTCATTTCAGTTGCAGTGATAATGAAGGGAACTGGGTTGCCATTACTGCAACGATCAACACATCCTTTGGATCAAAGGTCATCATCCCGGGCACTGGCGTCATTATGAATAATGAAATGGATGATTTCTCCATTTCACCGGGAACTCCTAACGCTTTTGGATTAGTCGGCAATGAAGCGAACGCAGTTGCCCCAGGTAAAAGACCTCTATCCAGCATGAGCCCTACGATCGTGTTAAAGGGTCATGAACCTATTCTCTCGGTCGGTGCCGCAGGCGGTCCAACCATAATCAGCCAAACCTTACTTACTCTCATTCATACTCTCGATCACCAGCTCTCTATTCGTGAAGCGCTAAAGAAACCGCGATTCCATCATCAATGGCAGCCAAACCAAATCAGAATCGAGAGCACCGCAGGTCAGAGAATTATTGATTCATTAAAACAAATGGGACACCAAATAAACATTGGCGGTCATGGCGGAGCCACTCAAGCAATTGGCAACTTAGGTAAAGGTTTAGAGGCGGCTCATGATCCTCGATTAAATGGCAAAGCCATCGCTTTCCCCATTAAAAGATGAACTAGTTTTTAACTCATTTAGAGTAATAAAGCTCAAGTTTTGGACCAATTTAACTGGTCATTTTTTCGCTGTTTATTTATGCGTTTAACGTATTAATGAGCGCTGTTCTCTTATTATGAGTGTTTTGTTTATTTCCTCTTCTGTCCTAACTAAGGAACAATGCATTATATCACTTAACAAAAAAACTAGGAATATCCCTATCATTCTTTGGTTCTAAATAAGTTAGCTATTAAGCAAAATAGTTTGATTACCTTAAATACCTCGGTCTGTTAACTAATAATAAGTTTTTATTCATGTTTTAATTAATAAACAAACATCATTAAAACCCAAGCTCTACAGAACATTGGGGGATCGTGAAAATTATTAGTCGTATCTGGTTACCAGTAACGGTTTTTGTAGCTTTTTTAATCACGCTCTTAAACCGAAGGGATATCTATCACGATTTTTTAGCGAATGGTCGATTTGTAACAGAATCATTTTTCTCCTATGGCATACAAATTGGCGCCTGGGTATCTTCAGCGTTTCTCCTGAACCGATTCATCACTTTATTCTTTTGGGACGGATTCATTGGCAAAATCTCAGATCGTCGAGTTCCTCGGCTCCCTAAAGATGTGACGGCCATTGTCCTATTCTCCATCACTGCACTAATCATAGCCTCCACGGTTTTCAATAAAGACACCACCAAAATATTAGCCGCTTCTGGAGCAGTAAGTATCGTTATCGGACTCGCACTAAGGACAATTATTTTGGACCTTTTCATGGGCCTCGCCATACACGTCGACCAGCCATTCAAAATTGGTGACTGGATTATGGTTCACCAGAACCGCGTAGAGACTCACATAACAGCTGAAGTTATAGAAACGAACTGGAGGACGACCCGATTAAGGACCACAAAAAATAATATGGTCGTAGTCCCTAACAGCAGACTAGGAGACACTATCGTTACTAATTACATGAAACCAAAGCCACACTTCCGCATGGAAGTGGATTTTACTTTGGATTTTGATGTGAGTTCCGAAAGAGCCACAAGAGTTCTCACCGCTGGTATACGCGCAGCTTGCGAACACGAAGGAGTCCTAGTCGACCCTGAACCGGAAGTTCGAATGAAAGCTTCAACTCTGGAAGGAATGGTCTACGAAATACGTTACTTTATTCTACCTAAGTACATTTCTCCAAACGAATCAATACACTTAGTCAATAACACTGTTCTTGATCATTTGATTCATTCTGGAATCGTTCCAGCCCTTTCTAAGCAGGAAGTCTTCCTGTCAAAGCGTGAAAAAAGATCGCTCGATGCCTCACTGGACAACGATTTGTATCAGTTACTGACTAGGACAGAGCTTTTCCGTTCACTGAGCGCCGAAGAATTTAACTCTTTGCTAGAAAAAATGACTAAGAGGACCCTCAGAGAAGGTGAATCCCTGTACCATCAAGAAGAAACCGCAAGCTCTATGTTCGTGTGCGTGGAAGGCTTATTAATCAGTCATGTGGACGGGATAGAAGTTGGTCAAGTCAAAGCACAAACGATACGTGCCGGCCAGCACTTTGGTGAAGGAGCTCTCCTAGGTGGACAGTTGAGAGAATCCACTATCACCTCAAGCACGGAATCGCTCTTATATGAAATTAATAGAAATGATTTCGATCCAATTCTCGCCAAACATCAAAACCTAGAAAAATACCTCGAGTCAACGCACTTCAAGTCAATCGAAGAGGCAAGAGAAGCTGTCGAAAAAGTAATCGAATCAGCCAAATCAAAACCCGAAAAGAAAAAGACAACAGCCATTAATAAAGTCATGCGCTTATGGCCAAAGAAGCGACCTCCGAAGCAAACATTTTTCCCGGGAATGGTGTCTGAAAATAATGAATCAAAAGAGAGAGAAAGTTAGACTAATGAATCAAAAAATCATCAATATAATTTCGGCGAGCATCACTTGCTCTTTACTGATAAATTTTAACTATGGTTTAGCAGAAGAGAATGCCTCTGAAACACTAGCCGTCAAAAGCACGAGTTTGGCTACTTCATGGCTTCAGCAAGCGCTTGATGAATTAACTGAACTCCCAAATGCTCCAAAGGATGAAATAGCGTCCAAACGGATCACTCTCAGTTACATTGACCCTGTAAGAGCAACCCAATTACTGAGCCTGCACGGATACACAATTGGCAAGTCAGAGGAACCTATCGATCCTAAAAACTTGCCTGTTATTGTTCCTCTTCCAGGAACAACTTTTCATGAAATAATACCAAAGGCAGAGGAGAAGTTCCCTCAGACAGAAACGGATCCTCTCAATGAACTTGTCATCTTCCATGACCCCTCAAAGCCTTCACAATTGAGCGGGATACTCGCAAAAATCAGATCAGAAATCGACAA
>JABSSR010000313.1 GCA_013213965.1 Verrucomicrobiales bacterium
CTTAAGAGGCTCTTCCCTGAGAGGAGTTGGAACAAGTTGCATCTCCAAATAATTTTTTATGGCCGAGAGCATTGCACGGCGAGGGGATGCGACGGTAGGGTTTGTGACATTTGTAGATTTCTTTATCCTGATCGTAAAAGGCCGAAGAAAACGAACCGGCCCTGATCATTTGATTGTTTTCTTTCTATTTGTCGGGTTGGATGGGTTTTTCTGTACTTAAGGTGATTGAATTTTCCGCAAATATCACACTGTTTATCTTCTTTAAAGAGTCTGCAAAGTGCTCATCATTTTTATACATTTTAAGTTGATCCTGGGTTCGCCACTTTTGTAATAAGTTTTCAGGCATTGATAAGCTATTACCTGATTTAAAATTGCTTACGCGAAGAAATACCGCCCCATTTAATACTTCTAGCTTTAAAGTCATTTCACCGTTCCAATATTTTCTTTTCTGCCAGGGAAGAAACTTCCTCATTTTTCTTGAACACAGGGCTATGATCGTTCCGTCAGATTTGATTCTTTGGAAGAAGTACTCATTTCTTAGGTCTGATAGATAGTTATCATTTGCGATCAAAATATTTATATCTTTGACTGATAGGCTCAGCTCAGTTGGTTCAGATGAATTGGAACTTATCCGTTGATCAAACGTTTTTATTTTTGATCTTATTCCATTAAGTTCAATTTCTGTTCCTTGCTCTTCAGGTATGTCAAGGGGCTCACTGTCACTGTAAGGAATCAATTCTTCTAGGTGCCTTGCCCCACTTACTATAATCTGTATAACTATTCCCGTCATGAAGGCGAGCAGGAGACATAGAATTGCACAGCCTAATTTAGGAGAATTACTTCCTTTTCGTTCATTGTCCTTTATAATTATTTCTTCTGTGCTCATTGAGTTTACTGGTATCAAGTATAGGCAATTTCAAGAATCGTCCACTTGAACCTTCTAACTTAGAGAGGAGACTATTTTATTAATGCGAGTTTTGGTAGCCATGTCAGGAGGAGTGGACAGCAGCGTAGCTGCTGCCCAGTTAATTAGTGAAGGGCATGAAGTGGTTGGGGCGTACATGAAGAATTGGATTAATGAGGAAAATATTATTGGGGATTGTCCTTGGCAACAGGACATTGTGGACGCTCGTGCAGTCGCAGATCATCTGGGCATTGATTTTCGGGTAGTGAACATGATGGATGAATATCGTCAAAAAATTGTTAAATATTTACTTGAAGGATATCAGTCTGGAATTACGCCGAACCCGGACGTGATGTGTAATCGCGAAATGAAGTTTGGAGTGTTTCTTGATTATGCAAAGAGTCAAGGTTTCGAGGCTGTTGCTACCGGCCATTATGCGAGGATTAGATCAAATGATAACGGGACACGTGATATTCTTTGCGGGACTGACCCTAATAAGAATCAGACATATTTCTTGGCTCTTTTAAATCAGGAGCAGGTCCTTCATGCTCTTTTTCCAATTGGACATTTACTTAAACCTGAGTTGCGGGATCAAGCTGATCAGTTAGGGCTTCCAAATGCTAAGAAAAAAGATAGTCAGGGCATTTGTTTTATCGGTGAGGTGAAGATGTCTGATTTTTTACAAAACTATGTTGATGATAGTCCTGGTTCAATCGTGAATCTTGCTGGAGAGGTTCTCGGAGAGCATCGCGGGTTGCATTTATACACTTTGGGTCAGCGTAAAGGAATAGGTGTTCCGTCGAATGCTTATCGTGAGGCCTATGTCGTAGTGGGGAAGAGGGCAGAAGAAAACGAATTAGTTGTAGGTTTTGATCGAGAGGACACTCCGTATCTATATGCTTCAAGGTGCACAGTTGGGAACTTATCGTTCATTAACAGGAAACTGGCCCAGGGAGAAAAAATATTAGCTCAGCCGAGATATAGAACGCCGGCAGTGCCGGCCTATTTTAATTACACTGGGGATAACAACGATTCAATTGATTTGGTCTTTGAGCAGCCTCAGCGAGCAATTACGCCTGGTCAGGTGTGTGCGTTTTACTCTGAAGATGTATTATTAGGAGGCGGTATTTTTGAATCGATCGACTACACCAAATAAGTTCCCAAAAATTTAATCTAAGCCTCTAATTATTTAAAGAGCTTCGATTTCTGCAATTGCTTCAATTTCAATTCTGCAATCGAGAGGGAGAGATGCGACCTGGACCGTAGACCTTGCTGGTTTGTGCGATTCAAAATGCTTTTCATAGATATTGTTAAATTGTGCAAATTCAGCCATGTCCTTTAAAAATACGGTTGTTTTGACAACATTCATAAGAGAGAGCCCTTCATTTATAAGGATGGCTTTAAGGTTTGCCATTACTTGGTTGGTTTGATCTTCAATCAGATCGGCAACCAGTGAACCTGTTGATGGATCTATGGGGATTTGGCCGGAAGTTATCAGTA
>JABSSR010000314.1 GCA_013213965.1 Verrucomicrobiales bacterium
AATCAACATCAACAGATCTCGGCGAGCGACCGGCATAAGCAACGTCGAGGGCATGTGAGCACGGTAATCTGTTTTCAAGTCATCGGCCTCGCTCTCGATCTCGTCAATTTTTGTCGCCACCACACAGATTTCCTCTTGATCTTTGGCTTTCAGCGCCGCGAATAACTGTGGGATTAGTATGACTCCCTTTTTGACCACTCGCATATGTTGCTGGATGGGTTCCAAAGGGGAACCTCGTAGCAATTTGCGAAATGGATTGGTGGATTTCATCAGTGATCAGTTTTAAATGATTGAAATTAAATCAATTTGTATCATTTATGCCGAGTAGAACGAGTCAGCAATGTCGCAAACGTGACGAAAACGTAACAAATATTACAATGCCGTAAGTTATGGGTCGTTCGAGTAATATATTATACAGTAGCGTACCCTATTATATTCTCTTTAATGTATAGGGGAGCAAAGGATAAATCACTTTTGGAAGTGTAGGGAATAAGGTATGACCCAAAAAACTTCGTCCCGCTTACTAAAAAGAATGAGAATTAAATGTTCTTAATCTTTTTATTAGAAGTAAAGACGCAAGCCTGAGAATAATGTCCACCCGCTGAATTCGCCGCCATCATTGCCTCCGTCCATATCGGCATATTCAATGCCAGTCATTAGTTTGAGTTTGTGATCATTAATGTAGTAGTTCAGGCCTAAGTAATAGGATTGGTAGTCCTCACCATATCCGCTATCAGTGAGGCTTACTTTTCTTTCGTAGCGTTTTTGTGCGCGAAGGCCATCACCATCGTTACTGGCATAAGTGTATCGAGCGACTAATTGCAACTTGTCACTAATTTCATATGCGGGAAGAAAAACGATGCCATAAGCATTATCACTATAACCGCCAGCATGCATCAAATCAGTATTGAGAGTGAAAGCTCCTTGAGTCAGTGCATGGTTCAAAGAAATTGAATTTTTATACGGCTTGGCCGCATTGTTTGTTTCGTCTTTGTTATGAAGCCAGTCAAGTCTCCACGATGCTTTATCAAAATCTGAATCTTTCGAATAATCGTAACCGATACTAGCTAGTGCGAATTCTCCGGAATGATCAAGGTCACCAAATTCCTCGTTAATGTTTCCATTGTAAATTCCGAGAACATAGTTCCAGTTTTCAATGGATCCATTGGCACTGATTCCGGTAGTTTTTTTCGGGCTCAATTGATTGACCAATAATGAACGTTCGAAGGTTAGGATTTTTCTGGAAGAAGTTGACTGTTCATAGGACCAGGCTGGTTTCTGTTTGCCTATAGTAACATTCAATGCATCGTTTCCTTGATATTTAATGTATGCCTCTTCTAGGCTTTTATAAAACGGTGAAAAGTCATCATTGATATTAATTTCACCTTTCAGTTTCCAGTCGCCTCCAAATACTTTCGCTTCTGTTCCTAACCGAACTCTACGACTTTCAGAATCGCTCCAATCACCTTGATCAGAATTCAAGTCCGCATATTGCCATTGGTATCGGCCAATGAGTTTCAAATCGCTGACCAGTAAGGAGTCTGAATCAGAGTAGAGTTGAGGTATATTCCAGAGATCTTCCAATGGATTTGAGGGGCTATTGTCCGAGGACGAGGAGGATTCCCCTGCGATTAATGAAATTGAAATCAAAGGCAAGGT
>JABSSR010000315.1 GCA_013213965.1 Verrucomicrobiales bacterium
ATCCCATAAGGGCTTAAAGAAAACAGCAAAGAAAACAGCAAAAAAAGCCACGAAGAAAGCAGTAAAGAAAACAACTAAAAAGAAAAGCACGTAGATATAAAGTATTGAATACATTAAAGAGAGTTCATGGCTACATAGCCGAGTTTGAAACTGCACGTGATGTTTATCACGCAGCGGAAAAGGTTCGTGATGCCGGATTCAAGGATTGGGATGTTCATTCTCCATTTCCTATCCATGGTCTTGATGGTGCAATGGGTCTCAAAAAATCATCACTTTCATGGTATGTATTTATTGGCGGTGCAACTGGTACTCTGGCGGCATTTTTATTGCAGTTTGTTACACAGGTTTTGATTTATCCTACGTTCGTGCAGGACAAGCCTGCCAATTTAGGTACTTTGCCTGCGTTCTTTCCTGTGATGTTTGAGCTGACTGTTTTATTCTCCGCTTTCACTGCTCTCTTTGGGAGTATGATATTGAACAGATTGCCAAGATGGAATCACCCTCTTTTTGCTAGCGAGCAGTTTGAACGTTTTTCAGATGATGCTTTCTTTTTATGCATTGAGGCACGTGATCCGCAATTCTCAAAAGATGAAACCCTTAAAATGCTCAAGAACATTGGAGGGAAGAGCATCGAACTAATAGAAGACGATATTTAAAGTTATGCGCTATATTTTCCTCGCAACAATTCTTAGCGGACTGCTCATATTGGGCATGTTCGGCTTGCGGGGTCATAAGTTTAATGAGACGCCGGTTGAGATCTTTCCTGACATGGACCGTCAGGACCGGATTAACGCACAAAGTAGATCCGACTTTTTTGCTGATGGAGCTGGATCCCGAAAGCCAGTCAATGGAACTGTTCCTATCGGATTTAGTATTCCTGAGGTAGCAGCGAATGAAGGTGATGCAATTCTTGATGGGTTTTCTCTAACAGGTAGTTATTTTAACTCTGGACAAATGGGAGATTATTTTGGTGATGGAATGCCAGTGGAAATTAAAGCGAATAAAGCTTTCCTCATTCGCGGCAAGGAAAGGTATGGAATTTATTGCGCGATTTGCCATGCAGATTCAGGTAACGGCAATGGTCCCGTTCGCTCTTTTGGGCCGAACGGGGGACAGATTCCGATAGCTAATCTCCACGATGCAAAATTCTCGGACCCATCAAATTCAGAATATCGTCCTGACGGTGAAATGTTTAGTATTATTACCAAAGGAAGAGGGCTAATGGGTCCGTACGGTGGTACTATTCCAGCAAAGGACAGGTGGGCAATTATTGCTTATCTGAGAGTCTTGCAGGACGCAAAAATTTCAGCTGCCGAACAAAAAGATAAGGAAGAGGCAAAAGAAAGCGAAAAAGTTTCAACTGAACAAACTTAATTAATTAATAATTAGAAATGTCCGATCATGGAGTAACACTGACCGACCTTCCCCTTGAGGGGGAAAGGGTAGAGGTTTCTAAGTTCTCAAAGGTGATCAGTATCGCCGGTCTAATTGGAGCCGTTACATTGGCGATAAGTTTAGTTATCTTATTTTTAGGGAGC
>JABSSR010000316.1 GCA_013213965.1 Verrucomicrobiales bacterium
AAAGAGCAGATACAAAATCGCCTAGACTTGCTGAAGTCGGCGCAAAGGCTTTCGCCCGTTGGAAATACATCTGAATTTGAATCATTTGAAACCCACCAAAAAAGATCCTTTGAGTTATTATATGGAAAAGCAGCTCAGAATGCCTTTAATATTGAGAAGGAGGGCAAAAAGGTTAGGGACCGTTACGGTAGGAATCCCTTGGGCCAGAACTTATTACTTGCACGGCGACTCATCGAATCGGGTGTGAGATTGGTCAATGTCGCTGCATGGACAGGACTCGCTGCAGGTGAAAAATTTGTTAGCGTTGAAACCTGGGACATGCACGGTAATGCTGATGTGGGTATTTTTGAAAATGGATGGAATGGACTCCCCTTTGCGCTGCCTCGCACTGATCAGGCAGTTGCAACTTTGCTTGAAGATCTCAAGGATCGTGGTCTGCTCGATACCACGCTTGTTGTATTGGTAGGCGAATTTGGCCGCACCCCAAAGATTAGTAAAGGTGCTAAGCGTATCGGTCGGAACCACTGGCCTAATTGCTATTCAGCAATGCTTGCCGGTGCGGGGATCCGGGGAGGTAGCGTTTACGGGCAGTCAGACAAACAGGCGGCTTACGTAAAATCCAATCCGGTAACGCTAGAGGATTTCACTGCAACATTATTTGCCGCGATGAATATCAATCCGGCTTCGCCCCTTGGGCTCGATGGGTTCACCTCTCCAGCTAGTAGAGGGAATCCAATTAAAGCATTGTTTTAGAAAGTATATGGATTCCACTCTCTCTAATTCCAAGCAATTAGTTTAAGAATGCAAAAATTCTGTACGTTCGTTGCTTTGATATTCTTATTTGCGGCAATGGGTATGGCGCAGATGCCAGGAGGGTCTCAGTTGCGAGGAATGGCCGAGATGAAGAACGGGGAGAAGCTTGAGGGGTGGGTTCGTTTCGAGCGTGAGACGATGATCTTAACTGAGATAGATGGTAATGCACAGCATCAGTTTACAGCAGAGCAATTAAAGGAAGTTCGCATCCAAATGGAAGGTTATCCTCAGGTTTCGAAGCGGGTCCCCGGACTCAGGGGGCATTATTACAGTACGCCAGAATTAAGTGGTAAGATGATTGAGCGAGTTGATGCTCAAATCAATTTTCGCTGGGGAACGGCTGCTCCGATGTCAGGAATCCCGGCAGACAGATTTAGCGTACGCTGGGAGGGAGAACTTGAGACCCTCAATAATGGTAATTATACTTTTCACCTTCGCAGTGATGATGGGGCAAGACTCTTTGTTGACGGGCGTCCAGTCATTGACCGTTGGCGGCCACAGGCTGAAAGTGAACACAATGGTACAATTGATCTTGAGGCTCGTCGGCGCTATCCGATCAGACTTGATTATTTTGACGGACAGGTGTTGGCAGTTGTAGCCCTTTCATGGACTCCGCCGGGAGGAACTAAGCGATTGATTGGGGGAGATCGTTTTTACCAAGGATTTAGCCGTGAAGGTCAGATCAGTGCGACTGGAACGGGAATTTTCTTGAAAGGTGGATCTTTCCTGTCAGGAGCAATCTCCGAGGTAGATCACAAGACAGTAAAAATTATTTACCTTGAAGGGAAGGAATTGAGAATACCGAGAAAGAATATCGGTGGGTTGCAACTATCTCCGATTAGTTCATTTCATTATAAAGAGTTATCGGAATGGGATCCTGGATGCATGTTGAGAGGAGGAGATTATTTCGAGTCAACACTTGTTTCTTTTGATCAGAATACTCTTAGGATGAGATCGCCACTCCTAGGAAAAAAAGATTTTAGATCTGGGCAGGTGAAATTTATTAAGCTTAGAGATTTTAATAAGAATAAGGCAAACTTTGAACTACATACTAAGTCAGGTTCTCGTTTGCGTGCTGATTGGCTGATGCTTGATAGTAAGCGAGCTCTAGCTAAAGATAATTCTTTTTGTTGGATCAATCTGGATCCGCTTGATGTGGTATCGGTTTATGGTATCCCCGAAGATGATGGGGCTCAGAGGGATTGATAAAAATTAAAAGGGAAAGATAATTCCGAAATCCATCCATTCTTGAGGAGTTTATTATAAATCCCAATCAATACTCGAACACAATGATCCATACTATTGCACTGATCACTTTAGGATTATTCTTGAGTGTTCTGTCTGAGGCTAAAGAACAGAATAAGCCGGAAGATCAAAGTGATAATACAAGCAAAAATAGACCCAATATTTTATTCATTTCTGTTGATGACTTGAATGACTGGGTCGGATGTTTAGGTGGTCATCCGCAGGCGAAGACGCCGAACATAGATGCTCTAGCCAAGCGTGGGGTATTATTTGAACATGCTTACTGTGCCGCACCGCTTTGCAGCCCTTCTCGGACCGCGGTGATGACAGGTCTTCGTCCATCCACTACTGGTATTTATGGTAACCTTAATTGGTTCAGGGACCTTCCAAAATATAAGGACTGGGTTACTCTGCCTCAATACTTCCGTAAGCATGGATACAAATCGTTCGGGGGTGGAAAATTATTCCATCAGCCAAAAGGTAAATTTTCTGATCCTAGTTCTTGGGACGAGCAGTACTCCATGGGTCAAGGAACGCCTCGTCC
>JABSSR010000317.1 GCA_013213965.1 Verrucomicrobiales bacterium
ACAAATAACGGATCGCGAGGAATCTTCCTTGAAATGAGCGATTATAAGTACAATACAGCATTGGTCGATCACAACATCTCAGTGGGGAATCACAAAATTCAGTTCTACGTACATGACGCATCAGGTTCCACCGTCATGCATAATTTATTCGCAAACAGCCCTTCAAAGGCAAATTACGGACAAGGAGCATATATTTACCAAGTCAATGCAAGGACCAAGACCGGGTACCATTCAATCTATAATAATATATTCATTAATCATAGAGTCATGATGGACATTAATTACCCCTCTCATCGTAGCGGACCTCAGCGCCTTGACCACAACATCTATGACGCATCCCCAGAAGAACAAACCTTCATTATTAATAATGCTTCGGACAAACCCTCTCCATGGGAACCAAAAGAATTCTATGAGATGGTTAGAAAAGAAATCGGCAAAGGAAATCCAGTGCCTCTGCACGGAGGATCAAAAGTAGCAATGACCTTAAATGAATGGCAAAGTTTTTGGGCTCATCATGGTCTAAAGAACGATCAAAACAGCGTCACCAAGAAAGGAATGGTAGTCTCTTATGATCAAACAAAACTAAATCTCAAAATTAGACTCACATTCGATCCAGCCGGCATAGGTTCAATTGAATATAAAAAAATAAAAAAGGATTTCGCAGGCAATCCTATTCCGAAAGATGGAAATGCAATACCTGGGCCCTTCCAAACTCTACGGACAGGAAATAATATTTTTAATATTTGGGACGGGCTGTCACTGCTCGATAAGGGTGAATTACCCATTACAAATAAATGATAATTTTAAGCAAAATAATTTCAGTTCAGATGAACAGAACTCTCATTCGTAATTTCATAATCCTTTGCAGCATTTGCTCAATGAGTAAATTAGCTTGCTTCGGAAAGGACTCCTTCATTCACCCTGGTCTGCTTCATAATGAAACCGATATCCAACGCATGAAAGAAGCCGTCAATAATGAAAAGGGCACGATATACGAAGGTTTCAAAGTATTACTAGAAAGCGATTTTTCAAAAGCTGATTACAAAATGAGAGGCCCCTTCCCTGAATGGGGACGCGCACCGAACATTCGTACAGGAGAAGCACAGAGTGATGCGAGAGCAGCTTACGAAAATGCACTTATGTGGACCGTGACAAGAAAGAAGGAACACGCAAGAAAATCGATTCAAATCATAAATGCTTGGGCCGGATCACTCAAAAAAGTCACGGGAATTGACGGAGTGTTGGCCGCAGGAATACAGGGATTCAAATTTGTAAACGCAGCGGAAATTCTCCGCTATACAAATTCAGGGTGGTCCGAAGAAGACGCGAAACGTTGCGAGAAATGGTTCATGGATGCTTGGTATCCAACCATTGAGCATTACGCCTACTTTGCTAACGGAAACTGGGAAACTGCTGCACTACAAACGAACATGGCAATCGCAATATATTGCAGCGATAGAAAACTGTTCGAAAGCACTGTCAGATATGCCGTCAACGGACCAGGGAACGGAAGTATTAATCACCTGATTGTTTATCCAACAGGCCAATGCCAGGAAACAACTAGGGCGCAACACTATGCACAACTCGGCTTAGGACTGTTGGGGGGTGCTGCGGAAATCGCATGGAACCAGGGAGTTGACCTCTACGGGTGGAATGAAAACAGAATCCTCAAAGGATTTGAATACACTGCAAAATATGGACTCGGAGAGGACGTGCCGTATCAACATTATCTTGATCGTACCGGAAAGTACGGATTAGGAGGACAACACAAGCATTACACAAAAATATCAACAGTCAGCCGAGGCAATTTCTATCCAATATTTGAAAAAACTTTTAACCATTACTCTAACAGAAGAAATCTCGATGCCCCATACTCCGCTAAAGTAGTAAAATTAAAAAGGCCAGAAGGGCCTAGTGGAGACTACGTGGGACTTGGTACATTAACTCACTGGAGGCCATCTACTAAGAATTCAAAACCAATCAATGCTCCAGGGACCCCCGCAGGTCTGGTCGCTCAGAGCACAGAGGAGGGAATCAATATCAGCTGGGTCAGATCAGTCGAACCTATAAGCTGCACAAACGCACAAAAATATACACTGAGCCGCAGGAATAGTTCTGATAAGAAATACAAAATTATCGACTCAGAAATCACCAAAACTCATTTCCATGATAAGTCCGCGAAAAAAGGAACCCTTTATCATTATGTTGTGACTGCAACGAATGATCAAGG
>JABSSR010000318.1 GCA_013213965.1 Verrucomicrobiales bacterium
AAGGAGCCGTTCACACGACTGCATTCGATTTTAATGGTAATAAGATCTGGCAACAAAAGATCAGTAATTACATACTTCACCAAGGATTTTCAACATCACCGGCCATATACAAATCTCTTTTAATAGTGTCCGCCGACAACAAAGGTGGTGGTGCCATCTGTGGTTTGAACCGCAGCAATGGCAAAATCATATGGAAAGTAAATCGTCCCAAAAAACCTAATTACACATCTCCCGTAATATATAAACTCAACGGCAGGGACGAACTAATCTTTCAGGGATGTGATCTAGTAACTAGCCTTGATCCAAACACGGGTAAGAAATTCTGGGAAATATCCGGATCAACGACTGAGTGTGTGAGTTCGATAGTAACGGATGGAGAACGCGTCTTTACGAGTGGTGGATATCCCAAAAATCATGTCTCAGCCATCAGCGCTGATGGCTCAGGAAAAGTGACCTGGGAAAATATCAGTCGTGTCTACGTTCCTTCAATGATCGTGAAAGACGGTTACCTTTACGCAGTGATGGACAACGGAAATGCAATGTGCTGGAATTCTGAAACGGGTAAGAACATGTGGAAAGAGCGGCTGAATCGAACCACTAGCTCATCACCGGTCATGGTCGGTAAAAGAATTTACGCGGTTGATGAAAATGGAAACTTCTCTGTTTTTGCTGCTGATCCTGAAAAGTTTAAAGTCATTGCTAAGAACAAACTTGGAGATCAGGTATTTGCGACGCCTGTCATATGTGAGAGTAAAATTTTTATGCGAGTTGCAGAAAATATAGGAGATGTCCGACAAGAAGTCCTCTACTGCATTGGTAAAAAGTAATAGAAGTTTAAGCAATGATCTCCCGCACAACTTTGCCATGCACATCGGTGAGTCGATACTTACGTCCCTGAAACTTAAAAGTTAAAGATTCATGATTAATTCCCATTAATTCAAGGATAGTCGCATTGAGGTCATGGACGTGAACTGGGTCATCCACAACATTATAACAATAATCATCTGTGGATCCATGAACGTAGCCGCCCCTGACTCCTCCACCAGCGAGCATCGTTGTAAAGCACCGGGGGTGGTGATCTCGCCCACCGTCCTTTTCGGGTGCCTGTGCATATACAGTTCTCCCGAACTCTCCTCCCCAGACGACCAGAGTATCATCGAGCAAGCCTCTCTGTTTTAAATCAGTTATTAAGCCAGCAGTTGCCTGATCAGTGTCACGGCATTGTCGGGGCAAGTCCTGTGAAAGCTTAAAATGATGATCCCAGCCCATGTGAAATAGCTGAATAAAATTAACGCCCCGCTCAGCAAGGCGCCTAGCTAACAAACAATTCGCTGCATAAGTACCAGGCTTTTTCACGTCAGAACCATAAAGATTAATAGTACTTTCAGCCTCATTAGATGAATTCACCAATTCAGGAACACTAGACTGCATCCTGAATGCCATCTCATATTGTGTAATTCTTGATTCTATTTCAGGATCACCAACGACCACCGAACGTTCTTCATTCAACAATTTTAGATCATCTAAAATATCACGTCTCACTGACGAATTGATTCCGGGAGGATTCGATAAATAATAAACCGGATCTCCAGAATTACGTAATTTTACACCAGAATGCTCAGTAGGAAGGAACCCCGATGACCAGAGTCTACTGTATAATGGCTGAGCATCCGAAGAGCTTCCCCTAGAAGTGAGAACTACATACTTTGGTAAGTTCCTGTTAACTGAACCTAAGCCATATGACATCCAAGAGCCTATACTTGGCCTGCCTGCTAATTGGGAACCTGTCTGGAAAAATGTAATCGCGGGATCATGATTAATGGCCTCAGTATGCATGGAACGGATTAAGCAAACATCATCAGCCAGGGACCCAATATTAGGTAACAATTCACTGAAGAAAGTGCCGCTCTGTCCGCACTGTTTGAATTTGTAATTACTCGGTGCCACCGGCAATGATTTCTGTTTCGATGTCATTGTCGTGATGCGTTGCCCCCCCCTCACTGAATCCGGCAATTCCTTACCACGACTCTCATCGAGCTGAGGTTTGGGATCAAACAAATCCATCTGCGAAGGTCCTCCCGACTGAAAAAGATAAATAACGCGTTTGGCCCTGGGAAGTTGATTTTTATACTCTATATGATGCCCTGATCCATGAGACTCCTCCCTTAACATACCTGCGACCGCTATCGATCCAAGACTATGAGCGGAACCCTGCAGAAAAGCTCGACGATTTAATTGGTCTTGTTTACTGATGATATCTTTCATGGCCCTCACTAGAATGTCCCCGATCACTTATTAATTACTTCGTCAAGGTTCAAAATCAAATTTGCGACCGTAGTCATGGCAGCAGCACGGATCACATTCAATTCATTTGAGATCTTGGACTCACCTGCTAATAGCAGAGCCTTAGCTCGATCAGGGTTCTGCTCATAATGCAGAAACCGTCGCTCGTAACCCCTCAGAAGAATTGCAATTTCTGTATCGATCGGATACCTCGCAGTAGCGGCCCGGAATCCCCACCTCAACTGATCCTTTATGCTATCTCCATGAAGCATCATCCTTTCAGCAAATTTTTTTGCCGCTTCCACATACGTGACATTATTGAGTAATGATAAAGCCTGGAGAGGAGTATTAGAACGAGCACGCAGAACACTGCAAACTTCACGACTAGGCATATCAAATAGGACCATGTTCGGATGCGGAACTGTCCTTCGAATCCTTGTGTAAAGGGTCCTCCTGTAAAGCTTATCTCCATGATCTTGAACAAATTTTCCTCGCTTCTCTATCTCTTCCCACAAACCTTTTGGCTGATAAGTCCATACACTAGGCCCACCCTGCTTCTCTACTAAGAGACCGGAAATTGCCAGTGCCTGATCGCGTAGCATCTCTGCCTGTAGTCTTTGCCTGGGACCACGACTCAGGAGCCTGTTCTCGGGATCTTTTCTCAACCTATTTTTATCGACAAAATGAGTCTGCGAATATGTGGCACTCAGAACCATTTTTTTAATTAATCTTTTGATATCCCATCCATTTTCAACAAAATCAACAGCGAGCCAGTCCAGCAATTCAGGATGACTGGGGCGTTCTGACTGAGTTCCTAGATCTTCGGTCGTCATAACGATACCATGACCAAAGAACTGGGCCCAGAGCCTATTTACTAGCACTCTTGAAGTTAGGGGGTGCTGTCCATTCACGAGCCAACGGGCGAGACCAAGCCTAGTCATGCTTTCTCCTTCCTGAAGAGAGGGCAATGATTCCGGAAGGCCCGGAAAGACCTCTTCGGTCGGAGAGTCATATTGTCCTCTGTCTAAAACAAATGCTTTCCGAGGCTCTGGCATTTCCTTCATGATCATGACTGTAGGAAAGAGTTGTTCTAGTTTAGCTATTTCTTTTTCCCGGGACCCTTTGTCTTTTATTTCGGTACGTATCTTTTCCGAATTCAATTCAAATTCCTGAGCCTTGTAACGAATCCTTGGCTCGGCACTGCCACGTAAATTGTTAATGAATCCTTTCTCATCCAAATTATTAAACAAGGAAAAGAATTGGAAGAACTCCTTCTGAGTGATCGGGTCATATTTGTGATCATGGCAACGTGCGCAGCTAAGAGTGAGGCCAAGCCAAACCGTGCCCATGGTCTCTACACGATCAATGACATACTCAGTTCGCCACTCTTCGTCGATCGCTCCACCCTCCGTTTGGATTCGATGATTCCTATTAAAACCAGTAGCAATGATCTGATCATTTGTTGGATCCGGCAATAAGTCTCCAGCTAACTGCTCAATAGTAAAGATATCAAATGGCTTATTGGAATTGAATGATTCAATGACCCAATTCCTCCAGGGCCATTGACTATTTTCAAGATCATTATCATATCCATGACTGTCACCGTATCGAGCACCGTCCAACCACCAGGAAGCCATGCGTTCTCCGTAACGGAATGAGGACAGTAACCTCTCAACGACCATTGCAAAGGCATGCTCGGATCGATCAGAGATGAACGCATCTATTTCAGCTATCGTGGGCGGCAATCCGGTCAAATCCAAACTCACCCTCCGGATCCATTCTTCCTTAGAAGCTGGGATTTGCGGTAACAAATTCTCCATTTTTAATCGATCAAAAATAAAAATATCAATCTCATTAACTGCCCGAGAACTCTTCTCGGGCAACGGTTTCTTTTGGGGCTCCTTAAAAGACCAGAAAATATTTTTCTTTGGAACCTCCCCCTCAGGGTCCGCTAGGAGCACCGAATCTTTAATGCCAAACAGCGATAAGATCAGCATCACCAAATAAAAGGCGGTAAATTTCATTATTAATTAATTTATCAGATTAAAGAAAAGGCTTAAGCATTTTTTCACTCTTTGAAACACTTTCACCAAAAATAATCCAACCAAATTATCAAGGTCCAAGGTACAAAGGCTGAACACAATATTATCACTTATATTAAGGCTATTCCATGGTACTATAGTGGCGTTTTGATTCTAATGAATGGAGAATTTTTTTAAGACCAGTGATCAATAGTAATAAAATAAAATCACACCGTACAAAGTCACTTGGAATGCTCGTCGCGTTGACACTGATCTTCTTATGGATGGTAGGTTGTACAAAAAAAGATTCTGATTCTTCAAATTCCGCTCAAGGAGAAAAAAGATCCGACCCAATAAATAATTCCCAAAAGGAAAAAAAAATAAGCTCAGATGAACTGGGTCTCATTACTAAATCCAAGACTACAGAATGGGAAGAAATAGATGACCCTTCTAAGGATGGATGGGAAACCGAGTTTCTTGCCAATCAGGCAAGTAAACAACTCAAGGGACTTGGAAAGCTTTTCTTTGAAGAAGGATCCTTGAACGATTTTGTGACATCTGACATTACAACAGATCCCCTAACTCCTCAGAGCCTTGAAACAATATTTAAAGACAAGAATATCACAGTTCAGAGAAGCTCTGACATTAAAAATCAGCAATATCAAGGAACTCAATATCTGAAAAAAGAACTTAACGATGTAAGACAAATGCTGAACAGTTCTGACGATGATAATCATGTGAAGTTCAAAATCATCAGCATAAAAAAAGGGATTGGATCCTCACAGAAAAAGTTTACTACCGAAGTCATCTTCTCTCTAAATTTTACAACAAAAAAATATATAATCGAAAAGCATGCTAACTGGTCAGTCCAATGGAACCAGGACCAAGAAAAACCTAAGATCGAAAAAATACGTGTTCTCTCATTTAGTCAAACGACCACTTCAGAATTAGAGAAAATGTTCACTGACGTGACAGGTTCTGCTCTTGATTCTAATGCCTGCTATAAAACGCAGCTCTCATATGGAATGAATCACTGGCTAAGCCGGCTTCCTGTCAGAGCCATGCTTAACCGGTTTGGAACACCAGGTATTTCTATAGGTGATGTGAATGGAGACGCTCTAGAAGATATTTATCTTTGTCAGGAACCGGGACTCCCAAACCGATTATTTATCCAAAGAAAAAATGGAAAATTAATGGATGTGTCCTCCGAATGGGGCGTGGACTGGCTGGAGGACTCTCGCTCTTCAATAATAGCTGATTTTGATAATGACGGGGACCAGGACCTGGCAGTGGCCGTTTACGGAATGATCCTGATAGCCAACAATGACCAGCAAAAAAGTTTTGTGCCGTCGGCAGTTTTAAAAACAAGTTGGTCAACGGCCTCCCTTGCTGCCGCTGATTATGATAACGACGGACTCCTTGACCTTTATGTTTGTGCCTACGTGCAAGAAGACAATGGCGAATCGATAGGAGCGGCCAATAATCAGTTCGTATATCATGATGCCGAGAACGGTGCTCCTAATTTATTATTTAAGAATGAGACGAAGGAAGTTGGTAAATTTTCCTTTGTAAATACAACTGAAGAAGTGGGCCTAAATAGTAATAAC
>JABSSR010000319.1 GCA_013213965.1 Verrucomicrobiales bacterium
CCGACTCTTCAGTTCCAGATGAAATGTTTTACGATTCACTTCTTTTTGAAGTGGGTAATCATTTTCTTTATTTACCACGTCCGCTTCGCCGTAGTGAACCTTTGCTCCTAACCCGTCAATTTTGCACCAACCTATTGTAGCAGAGGACTCAGGAGACGAATTCCAAATGACTCGGTATTTGTCGGTCTTGGCAAACACATTAACTGTGAAGGCAATAAATAGAATGAAGAAATGGGGGATTTTCATGTACTTATCTAGGAAGCGGGTCAGCATCATTGGCGCATTTTATCTTAAGTGCAAGTAATAGGCACAAAGGAAGGGCAAAATGAGGTGTTCTGAAAAGCATTTCAGGGATCCAACTGTTCAGGCTTTCAATCATAGAGGATTGATTAAAGTAAGCCCAGGGGCGGGCTATTGAAGTGACAAGTCCCCACAAAATCATATAGATCAGGCTCAATGTAATGAGTTTCGTTCGTGTAAAAATTAATACCGCGGCAAGGAAGTCCATGATTCCTGCAATATACAAAATAAGGTTAGCTGACCATTCTTCATGGAGTCCAAGGCAAAGCATGACCATTTCCGTGAAGTTCCCGGGCCTTGGATGATTGAGCCACGTCCAACCATGGTTGAAATTAATCGCGAATAATCCATGAAAGATAAACGTTAATGCGATGCTAACTTTAACTAATAGTTCGGTTGATTTGTTAAGATTATTTTTTGATGTAAAAAGAAAAAGTATCAGGGGGCAGGTGATTTGCCCGATATGTTCAAGTAGATTTCCGATTCCGATCCGGTTGTCCAAGTACTTCAAGAAAGCGAGAAAGACTAAATTAATACAACTGATCAAATAAATGTATCTGAATGATTTTTTGTGGAATGGGATCAAGGAAGCAGCCCCGAAGAATATAAAAATGAAACCTTGAACCGTTACACAGTGGCTGATCTTATCATCTATATCGAGTGAAGTGACCCACCAGTTCCAATCCTGCCCGCTCAGTCTTGTGATGATATCGGACATTATGGTTTCGTCCCATAAAAGGGCTCTCAAAGGCATTTGCCCGTTAAAGCACAACCATGAGTGGCCAATGAACATAATGGCACAAGTTGATCTCAGGAACCATTCGAAGACCTTTAATCGGGTATTCTCTGAATTTTTCATCTCGAAGGTTCTTTGATTTTTGACCTGAGCGGGAATAGGATATAGAGATTCCTAGTGTCGAATTCTAGACACATTTTATTTTACGATAGCGATTGTCCTTTCTGTCAATTTCAAGTCAGGGCCTTGGCCAGAATGGATTGGTTCAATAAGGTAGAATTTGTTCCGTCGAGAAATTTTCATCAGCTTCGCTTAGGGGTTCATATAGATGATAGCGATTTAAATCAAGCAATTCACTGTGTTACTCCTAGCAAAGCTGTTCACAGGGGTGCTAGAGCGATACGGTTCCTTGGATTCAGAATGCCGTTATTGATGCCTCTTTCTCTATTAATGTGTTTTCCGGGAATGATCTTTATTTCGGATAGAATATACAAATTAATCAGTAAGAATCGCTATTTTTTGAGTCGTTTTGTAGGTTGTAAAGACGATTGCTCTTTAGATTTTTCAGAAAAGAAAAACTCCGACACCTAAAAATCAAAAGGTCCAGTTGACGAGGACTGATGACTTATTCATTGTGTAAATTGGTCATGAAATTTATTTGGATCTTTTTTATTATTTGTTCTTGTTCTGTAAATCTTTCCTTTGGCATTGAAATTATCGGAGATAAGAAACTTTCTTTTAAACAGTCTGCTGCACTAGTTGAGCCTTTCAAGAGAGCAGGTGCAAATTCCGAAGAGTTGCGTAGTGCTATTAAACGTTTAAGTACTGAAAGAGCTGAAGGCTTGGTTTTCTTGATTCAACATATGCCCGAAAGAGACCTTAAGACTCTTAGCTCAGATTATCTTGTCGAAAATATAAACTATGCTTATAAAGCGCGATCTGAATCAGATTGGGCAAAGTCAGTCCCTAAGGAGATTTTCTTTAATGACGTACTTCCTTATGCCAGTATTAATGAGCGGCGGGACCGTTGGAGGAAAGATTTCCATGCTCGTTTTTCCCCACTCGTAAAGGAAGCTAAAACTCTCGAAGAAGCGGCTCAGGTGTTAAATAAGGAGATATGGAAAATGATTAATGTTAGATACCATGCGAGCAAGAGGCCAAAACCTGATCAGAGCCCTTATGAATCGATAGATGCCGGATTTGCTTCTTGTACTGGACTTTCGGTGCTTCTGATCGATGCCTGCCGATCCGTCGGAGTACCTTCTCGTTTTGTTGGAACTCCCATGTGGGCAAATAAAAGAGGTAATCACAGTTGGGTGGAAGTTTGGGACGGTAATTTCTGGCAGTTTACGGGCGCTTGTGAGTATAGCGCTGCCGGGCTAGGTAATGCCTGGTTCAAAGGTAGTGCTTCGAATGCGGTCAAAGCAGATCCCAAGCATGCGATTTATGCTTCGAGTTGGAAACGAACCAAAACGAATTTTCCTTTAATTTGGAACCTTGGAATAGATTATGTTTTTGCTAAAAATGTGACTGATAATTATACCGGAAATGTAGGGAATAGAGTCTTTCTCCAGCTTTTTGATAAGCCCGGCGGTGAACGTGTAGCTGCTGACGTGGAGGTGTGGATGAGTGGAAGTAAAGTTGCCTCAGGGCGGACCCGGGATTCGACCAATGATACGAATGATATGCTGGGACTGTCTCTGAAAAAGGGGATGAATTATGAACTGAAGGCGTCAATAAAAAAGGACAAGCATTGGACTAAATTATTCATTGTTAAAGGGGAGCGAGACGAAGAGATACAGTTTTTCCTATCAGAGTGAGCAGGAAATTGGAGATTTGTTGCACGTCTCTTAATGACGCGAGGGTTGCATGTGAATGTGGTGCGGACAGAATAGAGCTATGCGAAGATCTTTCGGTCGGCGGAGTGACCCCTAATACTGATCTTGTAAGGTCAGTTATATTAAATGTGAAAGCACCCGTTTTCGTGCTGATCAGAATTCGTGGGGGTGATTTTAATTTTGATGATAATGAGGTTGAGAAAATGATTGGTTCTATCAGGGCAGTTAAGAATCTTGGGGTTCATGGTATAGTGTCTGGAGCATTGAACGAATGTGGTGAAATTAATATCGAAGTTACGAAGGAAATGATTAATATTACCAGACCGCTTCCGTTCACTTTTCATCGTGCATTTGATGAATGTCCTGACCGCTCAATTGCTCTTAGTCAGTTGCGCTCGATCGGAGTCAATAGGATACTAAGTTCGGGCGGGTTAGTTACGGCCAGTGAGAGCCCTGAAAGAATTTCTAAATTAGTTAAGGATTCTATGGATAATCCAAGAATTATCTGTTGCGGGGGAATACGATCTTCCAATATTTCGAAACTCTTGGAAATTGAAGACGCCATAGAATTTCATTCTGCCGCTTCATTATCTGATCCGAGTGTTGATGCTGGAGAAGTTAAACGTTTGGGAGACCTCGTTCATGGAGATATGAAGCTGAAGCGTTGAATTTTTGATTGCTTCTATTCTCAAATAATATTATTTCAGAGAATTATACCTTAAAAATATGAAACGTCGTAGACTCGGTAGTAGTGGCATAACTGTTTCTGACATATGCCTAGGAACAATGACCTTTGGATTGCAAACTGATGAGAAAGAGTCTTTTGCAATCATGGACCGCGCCTATGATGCCGGGGTTAATTTTTTTGACACCGCAGAAATATATCCTGTTCCTCCATCCACGGATCATTTTGGCATTACTGAGGCAATTATTGGGCGATGGCTGAAAGATAAGCCAAGAGAATCTCTGATCATTGGAACTAAAGTGACTGGTCCTGGGCATGGTTGGTTCACCCCTCCTGTCCGTCATGGCATGACCGCTCTTGACCGAACTCATATCATTGCTGCCGTTGAGGATAGCCTTCGGAGATTAGGGACAGATTATATTGACCTTTATCAAACTCATTGGCCGGACCATGGCATGAATGCGGATGAAACATTGAATGTTCTTACCGATCTGATTGATCAGGGTAAGATCAGAGTCATTGGCTGTTCGAATGAAACTTGCTGGGGACTGATGAAGGGTCTCTGGTCTTCTGATAAGAACGATTTGGCCCGGTACGAGACAGTACAGAATAATTTTTCAATTTTAAATCGACGCTGCGAAAGTGAATTGGCTCAAGTCTGTCGTAAAGAAGGGGTCAGTTTGATACCGTATTCACCGCTTGCTGGCGGAGTATTGTCCGGGAAATATCAGGGAGGAAAATTACCTGAAGGGGCAAGGTTCAGTGAGTATCTTTCCAGTGGAGGTGAAAGACAACAAAAGATGGCAGCCAGATTCATTAATTCAAGGACTCTAGAAGTGACAGGGAGATTAAAGGAAATATCTGATGATCTTGGAATAAGCGTTACTACTTTGGCTACGGCATGGAGTAAGCAGCATGATTTTGTAGCATCTACAATCATAGGTGCCTCTATGGCATCTCAACTTGATGAGACTCTTGCAGCGTCAGAAATCGATCTCGATGATGATGTTATGAAAAGAATAAATCTCATTGAGGAAGAGATTCCAAGGAGCTTTGGAGAAGACGGATTGCGTAACCTTTAAACGGCCTTTTTTATACAGATTATTGTCGCATTAAATTATGCGGCATCCTTCTTTGCCTTTTTTCTAAGGATGGGTTTTTTCGCTCCTTCAACCACGGATCGGTTAATCGTTATTTTTTTGATATCTTTATTACTTGGCAGTTCATACATTATATCAAGCATGAGTTTTTCAAATATTGAGCGCAGCGCTCTGGCTCCCGTTCCTCGTTTCACGGCTTCCTGCGCCAGTCCATGAAGAGCGTCTTTAGTTAGGCTCAGTTCAGTGCCTTCTAATGCAATTAGTTTTTGGTATTGTTTTAACATTGCATTTTTGGGTTCTGTGAGGATCCTGATCAATTGTTCTTTACTCAACTCATCGAGAGTAGAGATGATCGGTAACCGTCCGATGAATTCAGGTATTAGGCCGAAACCTAATAGGTCCTCTGGTTCAGTAAGCTTCAGTGTTTCGCTCTTGCTCTGCTCAAGTTTATCAGAAGATGGATTTTTGGATTTAAAACCCATAACTCCTTTACCTAAGCGTCTTTGTATCACGTCTTCGAGACCCACGAAAGCACCACCACATATGAACAGGATCTTCTCGGTATTTACCTGTATGTAGTCTTGCTGGGGGTGCTTCCGACCACCTTGTGGAGGAACATTGCATATCGTGCCTTCCAGAATTTTTAGTAAGGCTTGCTGGACCCCTTCCCCGGAAACGTCTCGGGTAATACTTACATTTTCTGTTTTGCGCCCGATTTTATCAATTTCATCAATATAGATAATTCCTAACTCAGCCTTGCTCACGTCATTCTCAGCTGTTTGAAGGAGCCTGAGTATAATATTTTCCACATCTTCACCCACATAACCTGCTTCGGTTAGTGTAGTTGCATCAGCAATGCAAAAAGGAACATTAAGGACCTTTGCCAGTGTCCTTGCAAGTAGTGTCTTTCCGGA
>JABSSR010000032.1 GCA_013213965.1 Verrucomicrobiales bacterium
TATATTCCGGGTTTAAATAGTACAGTTCTCCGAGAGCTTCTGAAAGCGGATCCTCTTCAGTTTGGCTAAAACCAAGATGCGATCTTCTCCTCCAACCTTCAGCATAATCAAATTTACCTGACATTTCTCCGAGTTCACGGGACATATCCTCCATAGACATGAGATAAGAATTCATGCCCTGACTGGATTCGAGCCAGGAATGCTGGCTCTTATGCTCTGCCAGGGCAACTCTTTTACTCTCCATGACTGACGAAATATCAACGTACGATTCAGGGATCACTTTCTTTCTCAGCCCATCCCTCAACCCATGAGGCATGGCGTGATACACACTAGTCTGATGTCCATCCAGATGATTAGTCGGAGGATGAGTAACGAAGTTAGGCATGCCATGGGTAAAAGCTGCAGTGACAGCTAACCGAGACGTTTCCATATGATCTACCATGTAATCTTCAGGAGAATGTGTAAGGACAATATTTGGAGCCGCTGACCGAATCACTGAAGATAAACGCCGGAGCAGATCCACGGAGTAGACAATCTCCAAATCATCACACAGAGGAGGATAATACTTAGCTCCCAAATATGCTGCCGCGCGTTGAGCTTCATCCTGACGAACTTTCCGGGTCTCTTCAGAATCCATATCTAAGGAACCACAATTGCCACTGGCAATGGTAATATAATGAAGGTTCCACCCGCGAGCAGCCAATTGAAGCATCGTGCCCGCAAAGAGAAACTCAATGTCGTCCGGATGGGCGACTATTGCGATTGCATTTTTAGTCACCTCTAATTTCTGAAATTTTAACTGGCCTGCCAAGCTCCACTGATTTGTCAGCGGCAAAAACAACTTCAAAGCTCTTATACGCCTCATTGATAGAGGTCAATGGCATTTCCTCTCCCTTGGCCATCGAATCAAAGAATGCCTGGAACTGAATCGTGTAGGGATGGTCACTCACATCACCGGAATCCAACATTTTCATTGATAAGGAACTCCAAGATCCTTTGTCAGTGGAAAGCTTTTCAGAATGAAATTTATTGTCCAGCAGGCTCCCCTCAGAACCGACAAGATGAGTATGAAAGTAATAAGGTTGAAGGCAATCGATGCATGAGGTTGCTTTGCCTGCGCGCCCGTCAGTAAACTTCATTATAGTGGTCGTGGTCGTGGGATATTCGTAATCAGAAAAAGTAGAGCTTCCTGAAACCGCAGCATATGAACTCACCTCCTCCACATCATCTCCCATACAAAGGAGCAACGCGTCGAGTGCATGACACCCAGCCGAAAGTAAACTACTACCTCCGTGCTCCT
This sequence comes from Verrucomicrobiales bacterium, assembly GCA_013213965.1. GTDB lineage: Bacteria > Verrucomicrobiota > Verrucomicrobiia > Verrucomicrobiales > DEV007 > EC70. The sequence goes on from JABSSR010000032.1 coordinate 1,301, forward strand.
TTCCGGTATTCCAACGAAACTGTCCATACCATGGTCCGATTCCATGATAATAATCCACTTCCCCATAATGAATTGTCCCCAGCAAACCATCATCAATGACTGACTTAGTTGCAAGAAACTGACTCGAATATCGACACTCAAAACATACACAAGTTCGAACATTCGCTTCCAGAACAGCTGAACGAATTTCAGAACAATCTTCAATGGACAATGCGAGTGGTTTTTCCAGGATAAGATGCTTTCCCGCTCTCGCGGCAGCAATTGCATGTTCCTTGTGTTGGCCCGGATAACTACAAATGGAGATTACTTCAATATCATCAGAGGATAGCATTTCCCCAAGGTCCTGGAACGCCTTGATAGATGAACCGTGCTTCTTTGACAGCTCATTCTCATCCTGGGGGCGAGAAGAATAAACTGCATTCACCTCGACCCCATCAATCGAGTTAAGTGCATCAATATGAGCTCCAGCGACCCAACCGTATCCGACAATACCAACTTTCATGGATCAAATTTACCAAAGCCTTTGGATTTGGAAAAGCCAATAATGAATATTGATCAGTGCCAGAAAACCCTCAATTAGATTTCTTCTTTGCAGGCATGAAACTCCCGGCCCCCGGTGAAAAATCCCAAGGTTCTGTTTTTTCGCCAAGTTCATCAAGCAATGCACCACTCGAGAAAGCTATGAAAAAGTTATTATCTCCAGGCTCATTACGGGTCTTCGCGTAAAGTTTCTTCATCGTTCCTAGGACCGGCCTTGCCTTTGGGCCCAATAATTCAATTGCACGACACGCTTGCAAAGCGACTGCCCAGTCAGGATGCTCAAGATCTTTTACCAACCGATCAAGAGCAGCTTCTCTTTTCTCAGGAAAAAATGCCAACCATCCGGCAATCTCAATTCGAACAGAAGGTGCGACATCCTGAATCCATTCAAATGCGCTTTGCTGAATGCGCTTTTCACCAAAGAACCCATTCCTAAGAGAAACTGCAGCCCAATACCTCTCATTAACATTCCCTTTTTTAAGGAGTTCCAGAAGTTCCTTAGAATTAGAAATACCTACCTTATCAGCAGCTGCCCATGCCCTCTCGAGGTCAGGCGAATGGTCCGTCTTACCCATAACAATATCTCTCATTGGGCCTCCTTCATTCTTTACCCAACGACGCATCTCACTTTCAGGCAAAGCGCCCAGATCTCCGACTGCATTTCGGTGTTCAACTAAGCCTAACCGTAATCTCTGTAATGATTTTCCAGCCTCATCTGACAACTTTCCAGAAATTAAATTACGAGTATTATCCGGATCAGCATCACAATCATAAAATTCTTCGGTTGCCCTTGTGGGGCCGGCATAGTGCCTCTGAGCAACACTAGAAGAATCAGGGCCTTCGCGGAAAACTCGGGAAATTTCATGACGTATTTCACCAAGATCGGAGAATACTGACGGCTGGTTCCAGGAAAGATGAGGATGATAATTACGTATGTATAACCATCGCTTATTTCGTACTGATCTGGAACAATCAAATACTTCATCGACCCTGTCTCTATTACCAAAAACAAATTTCCTTTTCTGGGTAGAGCCAACGCCTATGAAAGGAATCCCTTGCATATATTTTGGTGATCTGAGACCAACTAATCCAAGGACTGATGGTGGAAAATCAACAAAACTCACCAACCGATCCGTAGCAGAACCGGGAGCAGTTGGACGCAGATGCTTCCATTTCTCAGGAACATGTATCAGCATGGCAACTTTCATCCCACTATCATGCAATAGCCTCTTATGACGAGGCATTCCTGAACCATGGTCAGAAAAGAAAAAAACAATAGTATTGTCTGCCAATCCGTCCTCGCGCAATTGACTCATAATTTCACCGACCCGCTGATCCATGACTGTAACACAATCATAATATCGGCTAATAGTTTTTCTTATGAGAGGCGTGTCAGGATAATAGTCAGGGACCGTCGCCTTCTTAGGATCATGAATTTCAGTAGCCGACAATTTGGATTGTACATGTTTTTTGAAAACAGAATAAGGCCAGACCATTGAACGGGACTGGTGACTGGTCATAATATTAAAAACAGAGAAGAACGGCTGCCCCTGACTTCGATTCGGGTTGCGCCAGTGAGCTTTAGGACTTGACTCATCCCATGATTCTTTGATCAGGCGTGAAGCATCACTACTGTTATAGTCTGTTTTAACATTATTAGTTGTATAATAACCTGATTCCCTCATATAGGCCGGGAAGCCCTTAACCCCCGTCGGCAAAGGGAATCCGGACCTCATCTGATGGGTCCCTGTCGAGACATTATGCATTCCCGTAATCAGGACCGACCTTGAAGGAGAACAGACAGGAGAAGCTGCAAAAGCATTGGAGTATCTTGTCGAAGATTTGGCCAACTGATCAATGTTCGGAGTGATCGCATATTTATCTCCGTAACAACCCAGAGTCGGGCTCATATCTTCAGCCGTGATCCATAAAATATTTGGTCTCTCCTGAATTTCTTGCGTCACTTTTTTATTGGAGATTTCACGGGCTCTGATCTTTCTGAAACGAACGGTCCCTCCTTTCCCATGATGCTGGATACCAAAATAACCCTTTAATATCTTTCCATGCTTAATGTCTGATACGGGCTTTCCATTCAACCATGTTTGGATCCTCTCTCCGACAGCCCTGACTCTGAAGTGATTCCAATCATCTTTCTTAAAATTACCACGAATTCTTTCAGCAAACTCTTTGCCCTGACCCTTTCCAGGATAAATCCAACCTCCATTGCCGATCCCATAAACTCCGCCTGGCTTTTGTCGATCAATCTCACACTGGTATCCTTTAGGACGACCCTGATTACCAATGCATCGGAAGGCTAATCCGGAATTAAATCCCTCTTCCTTTGGCATAAGAACTTCAATCTCTGCTTCAAAAT
>JABSSR010000320.1 GCA_013213965.1 Verrucomicrobiales bacterium
ATCGAGACCAATGGTGCGATCCCAGCCACCATTGTCATGACCCAGGACCTTGCGCAGTCCGGGAGTAGTACTGTCTGTTCGCACCCATGCTCCCCACGTCATGTCAGGTATTGCACCCGCATTAATGTCAACTGGAACCGTGAGAGTGCCACCGGCAAAATCATAGGCTCCTGTATCACCGAAACCAATGTCCGATCCCCAGGTCGGGGCTGCTCCTACAGTGCCAGAAATGTCGTTCCCTTGGCCGGAGCTGTCAGCAAAAGGGGCCCCCGCATCATTGAATGTGTAAAACGCAATGAGCTCTGCCTGAGCAGAATGCACCAATGCTCCCGCAAAGAAAATTAAGGATAATAACCATCTCTTACTCATTTTAGTTTTTGGAGGAATACAAATCCTGTTTCTGCTTGTTTTTAATATCCTAGTGTTAGATTAATATTATATTGGAGAACTGTAGTTAGAAAGGCATCTAAGTGTTTTTCTTCATTTGTCCGCATGAATATTTCATTTCGAAAACAAACGACGCTGCTTTCAGTCCGTCTGATGGTTCTCCTGATTCTTATATCACACTGGTTATCAGGTTGTGAGAAAAAAAGTGCTGAAAACAACTCGACGGCAAAAGAATCACGCTTCCCTAATCAAAACGAACTACTAACAAAAGCATACCTGCCTGACAAAGGGCCGCGCGATGCGGCAATTGAAGTCATTCTGCGGCGGACAGATGCTGCGGCTGATGAGGGATGGGATTCCGAAGTAGTGAGTGATGCGGCTCATCAACGCCTGGAAGAACTTTTAGATCCGGAAGCAAGCTTGCCAGAAATATTGGTGCAGCCTTTGCGTCCTCCCGATCTACAAGAAAGCTATACCGATAAACTACTAAGTGTATGGCGTTCTCGTAAGGGTGCCAGCTCGCCAAAGTTACCACTCAGCCAGGCCCTTACTTCGTTGCGAGCAATTTACCCGAGCGGGGCAGAAGATAAACTGAAGTTAAAGACATACAACATCACTCCTTCCACATCACCGGAAGGTATGTTCACCACTGAGATTATTTATTTTGCGAGTGGTAAAACTACTCACGGCACAGCACAACAAAATGCCCGATGGCATTGCAGCTGGAGATCCGGAAACCCGCCCGAACTTCTTGGAATAAAACTGATCGATTACGAAGAGATCCTTCCGAAGCCGGGTGGAGGACTAAATTTTCATGATATTACGGCAAGCGTTTTCAAGGAGGCCCCTTCATTTCAAGATCAACTCATGCTGGGCATTGATCACTGGCGCTCACGTCTTCAGGGTGATTTTGGAATTGATGTGAACGGTCTTCAGGGAATTTCTGTTGGTGATGCCAATGGCGACGGACTTGATGACATATATGTTTGCCAGCAAGGAGGCTTACCCAACAAACTATATGTACGTAATTTGAATGGCACATTGAAGGATGTATCAGCTGAATCGGGTGTTGATTGGATGGAGCTGACTCGGGCGGTTCTCTTTGTCGATCTGGACAATGACGGGGATCAGGACCTTGCGCTCGCACAAGGATGGTATTGGATGCTGATGGAAAACAACGGTACAGGTATTTTTACGAAGCGAACAGAAACCAAGGCCCCTTCTAATCTGCATTCTCTCGCAGCGGCTGACTACGATTTGGACGGAGATCTTGATCTATATTTCTGTGGTCGGAACCCTGCACGCGAATTGAATAATTCCGAGGGAATCCTCGGTCAACCGATCCCCTATCATGATGCCAACAACGGCGGGGCTAATCTGCTGATTCGCAACGATGGAGATTGGCACTTCTCCGATGCGACAGCAGAGTGTGGGTTGGATGTTAATAATACCCGATACAGCTATGCTTGTTCCTGGGCAGACTTTGATCTGGATGGGGACTCCGACCTTTATGTGGCTAACGATTTCGGACGCAACAACCTCTACCTTAATCATAATGGAAAATTCATTGACGTCGCGGGCAGTCAAGGAGTTGAAGATATGTCGGCCGGGATGAGTATCACCTGGGGTGATTACAATAATGACGGCCGCCCCGATCCTTATATAAGCAACATGTTCTCTTCTGCGGGGAACCGCATCACTTACCAGCGCAAATTTCGTTCTGGAGTAGAACAAGAAATTGAGGCATTCCGCCGTCATGCTCGCGGCAACAGCCTATTTGCAAATATTGGGTCCGGATTCACCGACGTCAGTGAAAATGCTGCGGTGACAATGGCGCGATGGGCATGGGGCGCGAAGTTTGTGGATCTCAACAATGATGGTTGGGAGGACATTTACGTTGCGAATGGATTCATCACAACTGAGGACACTGGGGACTTGTGAAGCTTCTATTGGCGACAGGTCGTGTCTCAATCTCCTGAAAACCTTTCAGCCGCACTGGCTGATATTAAAGCAAGTGACCGCTACAAACTCGGGTGGAAAGCACTAACAGAATTGATCGGCCAAGGACGTTCTTTCAGCGGGAACGAAAGTAATTGCTGCTTTCTTAATACCAGAGACGGGCGCTTCACTGATGCTTCAGCTACTACAGGCTTGGACCTACATGATGATGGGCGGGCAGTGGCAGTTTGTGACTGGGACTTCGACGGAAGCCAGGACCTCTGGGTTAGCAACCGCAATGCTCCCCGCGTAAGGCTCCTACGTAACAGCAGTCGCGGAGGTAACTGGCTGGCGTTGCGTTTGAGTGGAACCTCAAGCAATAAAGATGCCGTTGGTGCTAGAGTTGTTCTAGACTTAGGTGATAACAGATTGCGCAGTAAAACCGTCCGCGCAGGGGATGGGTTTCTTGCCCAATCAAGTAAGTGGCTTCATTTCGGCTTGGGAAACAAGGCCACTATTTCAAGTGCAACAGTTTACTGGCCAGGCGGGAAAGTCGAAAAGATCAGTGGTTTGAAAATGCATCAATACCACACATTAGAACAAGGCAAAGGGCAGGCAGTGTTGTGGAAACCCCCGACAGACAATTCAGCGATAAACACAAGCCAAATTACTTTTAATGAATCAAATGATACTACAAGGACCTGGCTCATCGGTCGCATTCCATTGCCACGATTAGAAGGTATCCCCAATACGGGGGATTCTCCTAAACTGATTAATCTCTGGTCCGAAAGCTGTGCTCCATGCGTCGCTGAAATTAGCGAGTGGACTAAACACGAGAAACAAATCCGTGATGCTGGGTTAGATATATTTGCGATAAATGTTGGTCTGCTAGACGGAAACCAGCGGAAGACGACTCCCATAACATTTCCATTTAACAGTGGAAAGGCGTCACCGGAAATACTCGATGTGTTGGACATTTTTCATCGAACATTTGTGGAGCTGCAGCAACCTCTGCCTATCCCTACCAGCTTCTTATTGGATAAAAAAGGTCGGGTCGCAGCAATTTACAAAGGTCACGTTCCTCTTTCCACGCTTCTTGATGACGTAGCTCTACTGAGCAAACCGGAAAGTGAAGCCCGTGATGCAGCTGTGCCTTTCCCTGGACGCTGGGCTTCAGACCTTTTCCCGCCACAGGCGGTTCGTTTAGCAGAATCATTTGCCGCGGCCGGAAATCCATCACTGCGCAAACGCTATCTCAAAGATTATCTTCTACGCTTCCAGTCAGCAGAAACCCGCCTCTACCTTGGAAGGCTTTTGATCGATGAAAATAATTTAGATCAAGCCGTGCAGGTCTTTGCCGGGATGTCGGCTGCCACTGAGGACGAAGCTGACTATCACCGGAGTGCCGGCATCTTGCTGCTACAGCATAATCGGATCCGACCGGCGCGCACACATCTCAGAGCCGCACTTTCTGTTTATAAGAACAATCCTGATTTCCGTTTTAATCTTGGCATAGCCGAAGCCGGAAGCGGTAACTTGGTAGAAAGCCTCAATCATTTTCGTGCTTGTGTCCGGATGAACCCGACTGATGCTGCAGCACATTTCCAACTTGGCAATGCCTTGCAGGCAACAGGAAAGAGCCACGATGCAGTCACGCATTATCGGTAATCACTTCAGGTCCGTCCCGGTTGGATGTTCCCCGCAAATAATCTGGCTTGGCTGCTTTCTACGCATCCTGATTCAGAATTGCGGAACGGTGAGGAAGCAATCAAACTGATCACGCCAATCATTAAAGCAGATGGTGGCAACAACCATACAACACTGTCTACACTGGCAGCAGCACTCGCTGAAACTGGTGACTTTAAGGGAGCAATCGAAACCACAACGAGAGCGCTCCATTATGCTCAAGCAGTAGGTGCTAATGATGCCAGCCTCCGGGCCGCGCTTATCAATTACCGGAACGGCAAAGCCTTTCGTGCCAAATAATATCGTTCCCCTGAATTAAATAAAACTCAGGGGCCTAGTTGATATTACATGCTATTTTACAAAAGAGTTTATGGCTAATCAGAACAGCGATAAAAACCGATTCATCATGAACAGGAAACGACAGGCCGTTCGCAATTGGTTGATATTGTTTATTATTCTCGGACTTTACCTGACCACTTCAGCGGCTGATCAGTGGCTATCGCTCAAGGGCAGGTTTTGTGATGAAAGGTAATCGGCTTGGCAATTATGTTGGTTCTGGCCCATTTTATGAGTATGAAATTATTATCGGTTTTTGCTAGTTTCTGGGCAATTATCTTTTTATAATTTTTTTATGTCTACGCGCCTCAACGCTCTTGTAATCACTGTAATGATGAGCTTCATGTCGTGTTTGCGGTCTGAAGTGGTTCTTGATGGACCCGGTAATCTGGTGCTGTCCGAAGAGTTCGGCGATTTTGCGCCAGATAATCTAGCACTGGCAGGCACTGCCTTTGCGCTTGACCTGATTAACAACGGCGCGTTCAGACCATCCCACGACATTCCCAACCTCAACGACGGTATTTATGGCAACGCTAACAGCTGGATCGGCAACTCGTTGAATTCTTTCTGCGGAATTAATCTCGGGGCGACGGAGATGACCATCTCCAGCATCGCCTTCGGACGGGATAATACTGGAACATATGGTGATCGCAACCAGGGCATTTATACCCTGCAGTTCACCCGCATGCCGAACCCCGATGAGAATACGACTGACACCGGGGACGCAAACACTGGGTGGAACACTATCGGCACGTTGAACTACGGCGCTCCCGTTGCCGGGACCAACTACCAAAGCCCCCACCTCCGGCACCGCTACAACTTCGATCCGGTCAGTGCAACCGGAGTGCGGATCATAGCCCCAGGAAATGGATTAGGTAGTGGAGCTTGCATCGATGAGATTGAACTCTACGCAAGCCCAGGCGAGGTTCAAGAACCACCGCTGCCGATGGAACTTGCTCCCACAGCAGGTTACGAGATCACTTGGGACGGCAATGACGGTGACTTTTTGGACTCCGCGGTTCCTGGCAATCTGGCACAGGGGGGCACAGCATTCGGTTCCAGTGAATATGGCGCTGGTGTCCACCTCATCACCAATGTCAACGACGGCGTCTACGGTAACAGCAATAGCTGGCTCGCCAACTTTCCGGCCGGAGACCCGAACCCTTATATCGGGGTTGATCTCGGTGGTCAGTTCACGATTGATTCCATCGCCTTCGGACGGGATAACACCGGCACATATAGTGACCGCAGTAACGGGTTATACACCCTGCAAATCACCACCGCGACCGATCCAGCCACTACCGATGACTGGACCACCATTGGTACTATCAACTACACATCACCATTGTCACTTAGGCATCAATACGGTATAAGCGGCGCTGTAATAGCCACCGGTCTTCGGGTGTTGGTTTCGGATCCAAATATCTGCATTGATGAGCTGGAAATCTACGGTCAAGTTCTGGCAGTGCCCCTGGTGGTCACAGACATTGTTTACGATCCCAACAGTGAAGAAGTGGCAATCACTTTTAATTCCCTACCCGGAAAGTTTTATGCGTTGGATATTTCCACCAGCCTACTGCCCGGCGGACAGCCCGGCGGTTGGGAAGAAATTAATGACAGTGTGCAGGGTAATGCCGGAACAACTACCACCGTGCAGGGTTCAGTGGAACCCGGTAAGCGGTTTCAGTTCTATCGACTGCGGGAATTCTAGTCCTAGTCCTCATTGATGATTTCTCCTTACACGCTCTGGCTCTTGCTTTGCGGCATAATGAGCATCGTTGCCTTGCCGGGCAAGTTACATGCCGACAGCGTCGTGGTGTTCAATGAAATTCAATATCACCCCGAATTGGCGGAAACGCCGGAGTGGATCGAATTGCACAACCAGATGGCCATCAACGTCGATGTTTCGCACTGGCGCCTTGCAGGAGGAGTCGACTACGTGATTCCCGCTGGAACTGTGATTCCCGCTGGAGGCTATCTGCTGATCAGCGGTAATCCCGCCGGGCTCGGGGTGGTCGCCCTCGGCCCGTGGGAAGGACAACTCAACAACGACGGCGAACGTCTGCGCCTGCACAACAATTCGGGGCGACTGATGAACGAGATTGAATTTGGCGACAGCGGAGTGTGGCCAGTCGGAGCCGACGGTTCGGGAGCAACCTTGGCCAAGGCAGACGAAGGCACGGGCAGTGCCGACCCGGCAAACTGGCGTGCCAGCGCTGAAGTCGGCGGCACGCCGGGAGCACAGAATTTTTCTATCGAAGTAATAATTGGTCCGCCAAAGCAAATTTTTGGAATCGATTCCACTTGGCGATTCAATGAGAGCGGAGCCGACCTCGGCGCGGATTGGGCCCTTAACGCGCATCCCGCTTGGCCGACGGGCGCCGGACTGCTCGGTTTCGAAACCACCGCCGCGTCGTTGCCGGAAACACTCGTGACGATTTTCGTAAATCCGAGAGAAAATGACATCCTCACCTACTACTTCGAAATCGACTTCGAACTGACAGCAGAGCAGGTCGCGAATATTGACAGCTTGATTTTGCGCCATGTGATTGACGACGGTGCTGTGTTCTATATCAATGGCACGGAGATTTTGCCGCGCTTCAACATGGACCCTGGTGCAGTGGACGCATCGACGACGTCTGGAGGCAGCGTGAGCAACGCTAATTACGAAGGGCCGATTATCCTCCCCACCAATGCCCTCGTCACGGGAACCAATCGCTTTTCCGTAGAAGTTCACCAGCAGAGCAGCGGCAGCAGCGACATCATTTTCGGCGCCGACCTGAGTATGACTCAGAAGATCTTGCCTATAGAGGAAGTTCCCCTCGTCATCAGCGAGATCACCGGTGCCGGTAACGCCAGCTTCCAGATCGAATTCGCCAATACCGGAGAAGAGAACATCGATGCGGGGAACTATGTGCTTGGATCACGTGGCACGGTGGATACGAGTTACACGATTCCCAACACAACCATGATCTCCGCTGGTGGTTTTCTGGTCATCGACGAAGCCGAGCTCGGCTTTCGCCCG
>JABSSR010000321.1 GCA_013213965.1 Verrucomicrobiales bacterium
CATAGGTGAATCATTAAGAACATCTACTTACATGATTCCAACGATTACTGAACTTAGTGAAGCAAAAGTTCTTAGAAATTTGGATGGAAATTATTTTCCTCCCTCAAATTTTGCAATGATTGCTATGACTAGTGGTAAAGGGAGTTCGGGGACTGCCTTTTCGGGAAGAACAAATGTAATTGATCCTGGCCACATAGAGCCATGGTCAATGAAAGAATCGATAGGGAAGATTGGATGCACTAATGTAAGGGGCAATGTCGTTCACAATAATGGGCGAGGAATTACTAGCGACGGGCAAGGCAGAATTGAAATAGACCTAGGATCTCCATTTCTTCCTAACATCCATATCGAAGATAATGCGAGTGAGATACACTTCCATGGGCAGTCTAATTTTGTTTTTAATCATGCTGACCTACTGCCTGCAGTGGCAATCATAATTACCCAGTCATCTGAATCGACATTGGATCTTAGCAGGACTTTTTTTCACGGTAAAAATAATCGCAGGTTAGTTGTTGCAGTAAAAAAGAACTCCCATTCTAAATCCCAAGAAGTTCAATACGCATTTACCAAAGCGTCCATTAATCCGATCTGGAGAATGATTTTATTAGTAGAGAACACTTCATTGAAAATTCTTGAGGAACAGAATCCAGCCGGTCAGGTGACTATACAGGGAGGAATTTCAACGGACCAATCATTTGAATGGTCTGAAAATGGAAATAAAAGACTCAATGTCACGCGTGAGGGTGAACCTAAATTCCTAGAACACTTAGCGCCCCGATCAGCATGGGTTGAAAGTTATCCCAATACAAATTAATGCAATCTTCTTCTCATCCAGTTACCCTATCACAAAGGGCATATAGCCTAATTGAAGTTCTTGCTGCAAGTAGTATCATTGTCATCGCATTGGGTGCTGCACTTTCTCTTGGAATCGCAACTGTATCACAAGAAGAATCGGGGAGCCGAATAGCCAGAGGTCTGTCAATACAAGAGAACGCAGCAAGGCTATTTCGGTTAGGGCTCAGTCCTGAGGAAATCATTCGATTAATTCCACCTGATCCTTGTGTTGAAGAATTGTTAATTTCAGATCCTTATTCAGTAATGGCAGGATCCGTTACTGTTAGTGCATCAGACATTAAACTAACTGTCATAACTAATCCTTCTAAAGTGGGCTGGATTTCGGCGGCATTGGGGAATAATTCTGTAGTAAATGAGGCAAGAAGGACGTTGCCAAAATTGACAGTTTATCGACCACATACACGTGCTGGCAGTTAATAATAAATAAAAACCTAATTGGAGAGTTTATGCTTAAGAAAGTTGCATTAGCGAACACGAATACTGGACGGACCAGTCTTTTGATAGTTGATACGGATACTGATGAAAAGGCCGTTTCAGGTGCCGGTAAAGCAGCTAATGAACTCGCTAAGGTCTCAAACATTTGTGGGATAGATGAATACGTCCATCGCCTCACGGGGAAAAAAGGTAATGTAGAGGATCGTGCATCTTTATTTGCAGGTGTTGCTCGTTGTCTTGAGCGTAATATTTCGACTGTAAAAAGTTTTGAATTGCAAGCGAACAGGGTCAAGTCCCCACGTTATCGAGGGATCATAGCGGAGGTGGCACATCAGATCTCTGTTGGAGATAAGATCAGTGATGCACTTAGACTATTTCCTGATGAATTTGGTCCAGAAATAATCGCTTTGATTCAAGCTGGTGAAGAATCTGGTAGATTGCCTGAAATTTTTGCTGAGATTGGAAAATCCTCAAAGAAAACATTGCGCATTATTAATAAACTAAAGAAGGGAATGATCTACCCCGGAATCGTTATAACGATGGGAGTCGGTGTTGTTATAACGATGAGTTATACTCTGGTCCCAGCGGTTTCAAAACTTTATGGAGATCTTGGAGCGGATCTTCCTGGTGCAACCATTATTATGATGAACCTTTCGGATACGCTTATCAATAGGCCTTACGTGTTAATGTTGCCGGTAGCCATAGTTGTGATGCTTTTAAAGTATTGGTCTAAGATTATGAAGAACCCGTTTATTCAAAAAATCTTTGCGCATACACCTGCAGTAGGAGGTATTGTGCGTAAATCATCTGCTGCAGTCACTTTTCGTTGCCTTTCCTTGTTGCTAGAATCAGGTGTGAGAATTAGTAAGAGTCTTAAGATAACAGCGGATAGCGCTCCACATGTTTATCATAAGGAATTTTTTGGGAGAGTTTGTAATCATATCAGCGAAGGCCTTGGATTGTCGGAAAGTTTTCTAATGGAATCTCACTGGTTAGGCGATGATGGGCGGAACGTTTGTGGCGTGATGGAAATTGCTTCTGAGACTGGTTCCGCTACTGAAATGCTCGATGAAATTGCTGATGATTATGAAGAAGAGTTGGATACGATTGCGAATCAAATTGATAAGGTTTTAGAGCCAGTGACCATAGTAATTTTGGGGGCGCTAGTTGGATTTCTTATTTATGCCATCTATTCGCCTATATTTAATCTTGGGCAACACATGTTACCTGGTTCGAGTGATAATAGTGCTCCACCAGCCAAAGTGCAGGTACATCATTAAGATCGTCTATAATTGAGTAAAATTAACTCAATTTATAAGGTAAATAGGTTTAAAAAGTGTCCAAACCATTTATTATTTTTATTTAATTAATCTTAACATTCAATATATTTAAATATAAAAACTATAAATATTATAAAATAAAGTTGCAAATTATCTATAATTGTTATACTTTCCATAAAGGCTATTAAAAGCCACGCATAACAATACTTAATAAAAAATAATTATGAAGACAAATATAGTCAAAAACGTTAAGGCTGGCTTCAGCCTTGTAGAAATGCTCGTTGTGATAGCAGTGATCGGAATTATTGCCGCTATTGCTGTACCAACTATTGGAAATATTACAGAACAGGCTAACAACAGTAAAGCTAAGCGTAATGCTCAGAACCTTGCTTCGGTTTGCGCATCGGCAGTAGCTGCTGGCGCTGATCTAGGCACAGCATCAAGCGTGAATGCAATTGTAAATCAAATTGTCAGTCCTGGACTTACAGGAGGTACAGATTCTGGGTTTGATAGCACTGTTTTCAAAGTTCCAAATCTTTCGGATAAAGAAAAAATGTCAGCATCTCAGCATCTTTCATACGATGCTCAGGCCAAGATGATTGTTTATTCTCCAAGATAAAAAATATTTAAATCACAAAGTATGAGATAAGGGCTCCTCAGCGTTTAGTTGAGGAGCCCTTCATTCAACAAGAGGTAATATATTTACAGCAATAAGATTTTAAAGATGAAGGTATCAAAGAAAAACACAATCCGTGAAGTTGGTTTTTCTCTGGTCGAGATGTTATTGGTTCTTGGTATTATTTCAATCATGGCGGCTATTGTCATAAATTCATTTTCTAATGCGTCTCAGGATTCGAGAAATGTCGTTGCGAGACAACAGCAGGCGACGCTTCAATCGGCCATCAATAACTGGGTCGCAGGTCAGATAGGGGGATATGAAAGACCCGATCCTAATAATCCGAATCTAGTAATTGAGCGTACCGTGTCTTATGTGAGGAACAAATATAATTATGCCGTTAATTATTGGACAGATGTGCCTGGGATGCCTAGAAATTCCCGAAATGTAGGGGGTGTTCAAGGCAGGCTAGATCTGATTAGTGATTATTTAGACGAAGACACTTATGAGCATTTTATGCATTCATCATCGCAATTTGCTGCAAATAAAATTCTCAGTGGGGCGATGCAGAAAACAGGTCAATACCTGATACTCTCCCCGTGGGAGAATCCGGATCCGAATAACAAATATACATACCCTAAAGTTGAATTATTTCCTTAATTAAATGAAAACTAAAAGAAAGATAGGCTTTAAAGAGAATGGATTTTCTCTTGTAGAAGTTTTGGCTGCGGTTGCAATAATTGGAATCATTACCTTTCTTGCCATACCTAACATTGTGGCAGTGAAGCAGGACAGTGAAACGAACATGGCCATTTCAAGAGCTGAAGCCCTTAACATTGCGATGGTCAGTTATGTTCAGGCCAATGGGCATGAAAATGCGAGTGATTATTGGAGTCAACAAGTCAGTGTTCAAGGGCGATATGCTCTTTTGGCTTCTTACCTCGCATTCGCACCTTCAAATTTATTCGAATACATGCCGTCTGGATATCAAATAACGTTACCGGGAGATCTTGAGAAAATATCTAAGGTTCAACTCAGAGGTCCCAGTGGTGAGATCTATTATTAAGTGTTCTTTAGACAAATAATTTTCCGACTTGTTTAGAATATGTTTGATTTAAAATACTTTTTCAAAGGTAAAATAAATCGTGGATTCAGCATCGTTGAATTGATGATTGTAGTAGCGATGCTGGGTATTATTACTAGCATTGCAGTTCCTCAACTCGGGGGAGTTCTGAGCAATTCGAAGGAAGTTCTAGTTAAGGATTTCGTTGAGAGTCTAAATAAAGCAGTTAAAAAGCATAGTCAGCTCAATTACGATATAAAGATAAGTAGAGATGATTCTTTGGCTGGTGAAGAGATTTCTATTATTAGAACATTGCAGTGGAGAGATGCTACTGCACTTGCTCCTGGAGCACCATTTCTAAGACAAGACTGGCATCCTATTGTGAGTTCTTCGGTGTCAGATTTTCGACTCCAATGGAACGGTAATGATTTTGTTGTAATATGGCCAGGCGAGGTTGGTGTCGGCGTATGGGTGAAGTTTGATGGATCTGATTATGGCATAAATTACGAGTTCCCAAAAAATTACGTGCCTATCGGACTTTAAGTTGAATGGATTAAATAAAATGAATAATCTTGATAAGAATGACGTTAGTTCGCGGTTCCTGGTGACAGAGCTTACTGATTTAGATGGTAGTTCATCTAAAGAAATTCAAGATGATATTTTATTGGATAATAAGGTTGAGCATGAAATAAACATGAACCCGGAATCTGTTTCTGAAGAGCGAGGATTAAATCAAATTGGCCGCAACTCTGGGCTTCCTCCTGTGCAGCTTCCTCGGACATCATGTTCAACTGATGCAGAAAACTTGCTTAGAAAAATTGGCCGAATGCCTTCTGGAGACGAGCCTTGGATCCCGATTGGGACTCTGGGGCCATTGCTGATTCTGGGCCATTTTAATCCTACATCAGATGATACTTGGGGAATTCCTGACTACTTGTGCGTTAAAGTTGTTATATCTAAATCGAGTTACACAACGATATTTGAAGATCTTCAGTCCCGGTTGGATTTTAAACCGTTATCTGCTATTAGCCCCCTTGAAAAACTTCTTCCTCCTCCCGACTCTGCTGAGCCGATCTCAATATTGAATTGGTTTTCAAATAATTATCCTCTAACTGAGTCTGAAAAAGATAAGTGGCATGCCTTGACTGTTGAGAATGAAGAGATAGAGGTGCTGAGTCCGGCCGATTATAAGGGTTTGCCTCGGCATTATGGAGTAGCCTTTTTCTACTTGTTAAATGGCAAGGCGTGTTTCAATCCAGATGAAGCTCCTAATCAAACTACTTTTGCTGAGCAACTATTAGAAAAGCATGTCGTTTACCCAATGCATGAAGGGGACGGAGTTTTATACCTCTTATGTGAAAATGAAAAAGTTTACGGATTCGAAGATGAATGGTTTTCGGATGGTCATGAAGGAGTCGAGATAATACCCATTCTAGCTGATGGTGATGCGATTCGTTCTGCTATAGCAAGGAGCAGGAGTAGGGGAGTTCAAGGGCAGGACGTTATTGAATGTGGTGATCTTTATTATTCTGAAGATCAGAACCTTCTTGAGATTGATCCAGTGGACATTGCTGATTTGAATCCATCTAATCCAAACACTTCTCCTGAAGATGTTTTGAAGTGGATTTTGTTTAGAGCGATTTCGAGTCGTGGTTCTGATTTGCATGTAGAAAAATACTTTAATACGGCCCGATTCAGAACACGCATTGATGGTTCATTGAAAGTTATACATTCTTGCTCAGAGGAACAGTTGCCTCGTTTCATTGCGTTGTTTAAAAATTACTCAAATATGGGTCATCAGCATCAGGATCTTCAAGACGCGAGATTCAGTTTGAAAATTGGACAGAAGCGAATCGATGTTCGTGTGTCTGCAGTACCTTGTCGGAAGGAAAATCAGAAATTGACAATGAGGTTTCTTGATAAGCAAGACGGGATCAAGGAACTGAGTGAATTAAACATGTCAGAACGTCAATTGGGGATTGTTAATTCGACCATGAAGAGAGATCAGGGGCTTGTCTTAGTTACAGGCCCTACAGGTTCAGGAAAGACCACTACTCTTTATGCTTTTATTAACTCAATCAATGAAGATCATATGAATATTCATACGATAGAGGACCCGATTGAGTATGAGATAGAGGGGATTAATCAGACTCAAACTGATGAATTCAATGGCATCAATTTTGCAACAGGTTTGCGCGCTTTGTTGAGGGCGGATCCTGACGTTATATTGGTAGGTGAGTCGCGAGATGAAGAGACGGCTACGGCTGCTATTAATTCTGCGCTGACAGGTCATTTGGTTCTGACTACCTTGCATGCGAATGATTCGCTCAGAGCAGTTTCACGTTTAATTTCAATGGGAGTAGAACCGTATTTGCTAGCGGATGCACTTGCGTTGAGTCAGGCTCAAAGACTAGTAAAAAGGCTTTGTGGATATTGTAAACG
>JABSSR010000322.1 GCA_013213965.1 Verrucomicrobiales bacterium
CTGTGTTTGGTACTACGATGACAGCTTTTGCGTTGGTCGGGTCAACGGGAAAGGCTTTTGAAAGGGGCGTTGGTACGTACGGTCTCATGGCCTCTTCTTCAGGACTCATACATGCTGCTTGCTTCTTCTTGATCGGTATCAAGTTATGGTCATTTGGTAAAAAATATGGTTACGTAACTCAAATTCAGTTCTTTCGTGACCGTTTTGAATCTAAAGCGATCGGTTATCTGCTCTTTCCGATACTAGTTCTATTGGTCATCCCATATCTTCTTATTGGGGTCATTGGGGCCGGCAAAACCATTATGGGTGTTACTGGGCCCAAGGGTAAGGCTCCCGGAATGTTTCCCGAGATATTTGAATCAACTAATGGAGCAGTTCCCGGAGAATTGACGGGGCTTGTCATTTGTTTGGTTGTTCTCTGTTATATTTTCGCAGGAGGTTCTCGTGCAGCTGCCTGGGCTAATACATTTCAAACGATTGTGTTTATGTCGATGGGCCTTTTGGCCTTTTATCTAATTAGTGATAAATTGGGAGGCCTTGGTGCAGCTATCGCTCAGGCTAATGACGCTCACTTGGTCAGGGATGTTTCTGGGCCTGAGAATAATGTGGGTGTCCCCAAGTTAATGTTTTTAACTTATATGCTAATACCGCTGAGTGTTGGTATGTTTCCTCATCTATTCCAACACTGGCTCACTGCTCGGAGTGCTAAGAGTTTCAGGCTCACTGTGATAGCGCATCCAATATGCATCATGATTGTTTGGGTCCCTTGTGTGCTCATCGGATTGTGGGCGACTGGAAAATTGCCTGAAGGCACACCTGGAGGAGCAGTTCTTGCTAAAATGGTTGGTATTCTAGTTAAGGACCCAATCGTTGTTGGGCTAGTGACTGCGGGAATTCTTGCAGCGATCATGTCATCACTGGACTCACAGTTCCTTTGTTTGGGTACGATGTTCACTAACGATATCGTGCTCGATAGATTTGATAAGGACCGTTTCACCGACAAGCAAATTATACTTATAGCCAGACTCTTCGTCGTTAGCATTGTGATTATCACTTATATATTTTCTATTTTTCTTTTTAAGAAGAGTGTCTTTGATTTGGCTGTTTGGAGTTTTTCAGGTTTTGCTAGCCTCACACCTTTAGTCTTTGCTGCACTTTATTGGAAAGGGGCCACTAAGGCTGGCGCATTCGCCTCAATCATTTGCGCGATAGGTGTATGGCTTTACTTTTTTGAAGCGTCAGGTTGGGGTGGTGAATATACGGTTTATAATGGGATGATGCCTGTAGCATTCAGCTTCGGAGCTGGTTTGGTGGCAATGATTGTTGTTTCCCTTTTCACTGCAAAGCCTGTTGAGGCGACCGTGAACAAGTTCTTTCCAAAGTTTTAAACTGCAAACTTGTCGGACTAGGTAATTAAATTAGATTCTAAGATTAATAAATCTCATATAATATAATTATGACTACAGAAGAAGCGAAGGAGATGCTCGACAATCAACTGCGAGAAATATTAACTTGGCATTTTTCTGAACAGACGGGTTGTCCATTTTGGTTGGACTGGAAGAAAGAAGCGGATTGGGATCCTAGGGAAGAAGTCCAATCATTTGATGACATTCATAAATTTGATCATTTTCAGGATGAATGGCTGAGGGATGAAAAGAACGAGAGGTTTGTGCCAAAGGGAATGGATGGTAGACCGTTTAATGTTTTTGAAACTGGAGGCACGACTGGGTTACCTAAGCAAAGAGTCGGTTGGGACGATTATAAGCATGACTACGAGATGTTCTCTGAAACGCTTTCTGAAGAACATTTTCCAAGGGGTGCGAATTGGATCATGGTAGGACCTACCGGTCCGCGAAGATTGAGATTAGCAGTTGAGCATCTTGCGCAACATAGGGGAGGAAGCTGTTATCATGTTGATCTTGATCCACGGTGGGTCAAAAAGCTCATCGTCCGTAAACAAATCGATGAAGTCGAGAGGTATCAGAAGCATGTCATTGACCAGGCCGTAGAAATAATTAAGCACCGTGACATTGGATGCATGTTCACGACTCCTAAACTTCTTGAATCCATAGGTGAGAGAATATCCGTTCCAGGATCTGGAATTAAGGGAGTCTTCTGTGGTGGAACCACAATGACCCCTCAGTCCGTCCGGTTCTGGGTAGAGGAAGTTCTTGAAGGCAAGACACATTTGGTTCCCACGTATGGCAACACTTTGATGGGCCTGGCTGTTAGTCGTCCATTAGATGAAACGTACAGTGTGACCTATTACGCTCCGCAGCCCAGAGCTGTCCTACGTGTTGTTGACCCTAAAGATACGGCCACGACGATGCCTTATGGAGAATTTGGACGAGTCGAGTTAACGACTCTGACAAAAGAGTTTTTCATGCCTCGTTTCCTCGAACGGGATGAGGCTATCAGGAGGGAGCACACTGATAAATATCCCTGGGATGGGGTAGGTGACGTTAGGCCATTTGGTGCTATGGAGAAGAAGGTCGTCGAAGGAGTATACTAGAAAGATTATCAATGTTGCCGACCGTTCCATTATTGCGCCGAGGCGAAGTTTACCGGAGCCTAGATGTTCAGGAAATCTGCCCAGTGCAGGGCGGAGAGCCAGTTGCCAGAATAACCATGGCAAACTCCGGTTTAATTAAGAGAGATCTCCTGAACCTTACAGAAGGACGCAAAGCTTTACAGAAATATACAACTCAGGATCTTCTCGATATTACGCTCAGGGCTGGCGACATCTTTCTCAAGGATGAGTTGCCGGTCGGTGATGAAGGGATAATGCAAGGACCGGAAGAGTACCTCCACTCATTAGCTGCTACTAGTGGGCTTCCACATTCTCTTATTCGCATGAATATGGAGAGATTGCATGGTGTCTTCGCGCAGGTTCCTACAATTCTCAAAGGACTCTCGAGGGGAATGAGTACTGAAGTGCTTGATTTGGCTTATGGTAGTCAGTCAGGTGTCACTGTTTCTTTTGTGCCTACAACTTCAGCTCTTGGCGTCGTTCTCCCGTCCAACAGTCCCGCCGTTAACGCACTTTGGATTCCAGCCATAGCCATGAAGACCCCAGTAGTTTTAAAGCCCGGCCGAGAGGAGCCATGGACCCCATGGAGAGTGATACAGTCATTCATTAAGGCGGGAGCACCGCCCGAGGCCTTCAGCTTCTATCCTGCTCATCATGATGGATCTTCAGCAATAATACGAAATTGTAAAAGGGTAATGCTTTTTGGGGGTGATGATACGGTTAAGCAGTACGAAAATGATCCGAGAGTAGAAGTTCATGGTGCAGGCAGATCAAAGATTCTCATAGGAGATGATGAGATTGAGAATTGGAAAGATCACCTCGATTTAATGGTCAGAAGCATTTCAGCCAATTC
>JABSSR010000323.1 GCA_013213965.1 Verrucomicrobiales bacterium
CATTCGTGAAGGCCATTTATATATCTTGGATACTCCATTGTTTCGGGTCCGCAACAAACAGAAGCAATTCTATTGTTATAACGCAAAGGAAAGGAAGGAGGCTATAGATGCTTGTGGCAAGGAAGCTGAGATCACACGCTTCAAAGGGTTAGGTGAAATATCTCCTGGTGAGTTTAAAGAATTTATTGGTGATGAGATGAGATTGGATCCGGTGATCCTTGATCGTCACAAATCAGAATCAGAAATGCTTCAATTTTATATGGGAAAGAATACTCCGGATCGTCAAAAATTCATTATAGATAACCTCAGAGTTGAGTTGGATTTGCTTAATGAAGAAGAAGTCGCCTGAATAAAATATTTTTAGTGGTAGGGAAAATTAACAAGCAAAGTTCGTAGATTCATTTAGATGACAGCAGGATCTACACCGATGGTCCCAATGAGGCTATTTAGATAAGCGGGATCTCTGGTCTTTTCTAGTTTCTTTATAACTCTTTTTGTTGCTTCTGTTACTCCGAGTCGTTCCTGTTGGTCTTTATAGATTGGGTCTGAGGAAAATTTTTCCAGTGATTCTAACTGTTTTTTCAAGAGTCTTTCATCGACCTGATGTTTAGCTTTTATCCTTTGTTGATACCAATCACTTTCTAATAACCTGTTCGGGTCGAAGAGTGAACGCAATTCATTACTATTGATGTCATGTCCTTCATATTCTCCGAATGCCATAATGTTTAGAAGAGCTTTCAGTGGGGGGCATGCATCATTTATGCTGTCGTCATCAAAATATAATTCTGCTATTTTCTTCTGGGTTTCAACGATATTGCTCAAACCTTCACTAAATGCCGACTGGTCTTGCAGTTCGGGTCGGAGCATTTCTTCAGTAAAAATGCTTCCCGGATCTGCAAAGATCCTTCCAAAGTATCGATGAACAAACTTCTCAGTGATTCGGTACCCTAAGCGAGAGGCATCTTTAAATTCTTCTATGTTTGCACAGGACTCGAGTAATCCATCACGGATCATTATATTTGGATCTCTTTCGGCGATGTGCATACGTGACCATACCTCAGGAACAATCAGGCTAATGTCGTGGTCAACGCGAAAATTAGGACCGACATAACCGGCAGCGCTAATAAAGTGTGGTTGCTTTATGAGTAGAGCAGAAGTTAATGCGTTATTAAGATCAATTATTTGAGAGAGAGGATTGAAAGGTCCTTTTGTTAAAGCTCCTTCAGATCCGGCACCTGTGGTTGACGGTGATTTGCCTGTAAGACTGGCAATATAATCCATGAACAGTTCAGGCAATTCTTGATAATGTAATGGGTTGTAAACGGCTAAGGCTCGAATTCCTAATTTTTTATTTGGCGGATTATGACGTCGGCCCGGCAGGATTGCATTGACCGGTGTGGCCAGTGGTTTGTCATAAGCAATTTCCCGATAAAGATGCATACCAACTTTTGCTAAGTGCTCAGAGCGACCATTATGTAGATCTTCTCTATCTTGTAGGTATCGAGGATTTTGTGATGGCTTTCCGTTTACAATTCTTGGATGAGAAGTTGAAACAATGAATTCAGGTTCCTTTTTTTTATGAGCTTTTTTAAAAACTGATTTCAAAGGACCAGAATATTTTTCGAAATGGATAGCATCTTCAATTAGTGCGCTAAGACTTTTCTGATTGATGGGTTCATAATTTGAGAAGAAGTTACCCTTTTTTGAAAAGTCCTTTTCTGCTGCTTTATCATATCCTCTGTGAATTGCATCGTCCGGTCTTTGGAAAAAACGATATTCACAATTTTCAATGAATTTATGTGGTCCTTCTGTCAGTTCAGGATGAAGACCGTCTTTAGATTGGATGTTGATGGTAGCTGAGACTGAAATATCGTCTTCTCGTTGTAATTTTTTGGCGGGAAGGAAATCTTTTCTGAGGCTGAAAATACGCCAGGATCCGTCCAGTTCATAACCGACTCGGAGATATCTAGTAATAACTTTTTCGCCCTGATATTTCAGTTCGTAACCAGACTTTCCATCAATGATGTCTTCTGTGAAGCGATTACTCCATTCCTGCCATTCTCCCCAGTCAGGTTTATATAGCCTCTTGATGAGGAGCGTCAGGCTGATTGCTGGTTTTGAAATTGAATTAATAAAATTATTATGTTCTTTAGTGAAGTCTCCGGAAGGGGTAAGAAGTTTTAATACAGAGCCTAGTGAACGTTTGAGGTTCAATATGGATCGGCTCGTTTTAGCAGTTTTTCTTGGATTAGGATAACGATCCCAGTAATTGTGTTCGAGAATTTCACGAGCTTCATCCATGGTTTTGTTGAAGTCAGGAACCACGATTGATCCTGCAGTCATAGCGTCTGACAAGGGCTTTGACATTTCAGATTTTCCACCGCCTGAGACGGTACAGGGTTTGTGACAGAATGTACCTTCTGCCTGAGTACCGACTAGACGCCATCTGCGGCCAGCTGCCGGTCGATCCAATTCAATCTGATATCCCGATGGATAAACGTAAGTTTTTTTCTGGTGAAGTTTAATGGTGGATTTTGAATTATCTTTATTTTCCCAGGTAATTTCCAGATTTTCCTGATTTATCAGCGCGTTTTCAGGAAGATAAATAATGTCATTATAAAAGCTGTCGATGGCATATCCTTTAGGCTTCTCTACCGCAACCCCTGACAAGTTATCTAATGTTTTTTGATAAGTGTGTTCTTTCCCGGCAAGTAATGGATTTAAAGTGAAGTCTTCACCATGATCAAATGCTGGGAAAGCTATGACTCCACCGGCATGTTCTTCTTCACAACCTCCAAGAAGATTGCAAGCATAGCTGATCTGTGATTTGACTTCTTTTTTGCAATAACCATAGTAATTATCTGCAATCAGAGTGACTATGATTCCATTATTATCTCTACAAGTAATTTTAAATGCTGAACCGTCATTGTATGTCTCAGATTCATCTTCCCAGCACATCTGGTCTTTTATTTGACGTTCCGTTGCTTCGGATATATGCGGCAGGCTTAATTCTTTTTTGGTGAGATTGACTAGATGAGGCGCCAGTATCACGCAACCAGTGTGACCAGTCCATCCGTCAGAGTCTAGAGAACTATCATTTTCAGGAAGGAATGGATCTCCAGCATTACCAAAGATTGACTCAACAAAGTCCAAATTACTAACCAGGTTTCCGGGAACAAAGAAGCGAATTTCCATTGAGCTGCCATTCGAAATTCCAGGAATGGTTGGAAACACAGAAGGTCTGAGTAGTAAAGATAGAAATGCTTTGGTCGGGGACTTTTGTGTTGATGTGTAAGGGACCGTTAATAATTCATCAGGAGGATTAAGTGCAGAACATAAGAGCTTAGCGAATGTTTTCTTGGGAACGGATTTTTTATCTGCCGGGATAAGCAGTCCACCTTCCACGATATGAAAAACACCCTTAGTTGTCCTTCTGTCTTTACTGGGATTATGACAAACACCTTGAGCTACCCTGTATGAGGAAATAATATCGGATTCGAAGGAATCTTTTTCAGGAGGAATGCTGAGTAATCTTGCAATTCCATGCCTCTCGAGAGTGAGAGCTCCTCCTGGTATTAGAGAATCAAATTTCGTCAGGTCTTCGGAGCAATCATCTAAATATTGCAGAAGGAAATTATTAATGCGTTTGTCGGCGGGGCATAAGTAATCAGAGAGTAGTCGGAACCTTTCTCTGAAATTAGCTAGTAGTGAACGACCCATTTCGAGAAATGGGTAGTCTCTTTCATTACCGACGATCTCAAATCCACGAGCCGCTAATTTTAAATTGATGTAGTCCTTGAGCGATTTTGTTGATGGATCGTTAGAATCATAAGTATTTCCAAGGCCGAGTTTTTCTTTGGCTTTTTCTGTGTCTAGCATTGAGATTGAGCGCTTAACATTGGATTTAAGCAGATTCCATGCAAAAGCCAATAACTGATACGATTATTGGATGCGAAAAGCATTTGAACTGTTGGTTTCATGGCATTCTTTACCAAAGAGAATAATTGATGTAGCAATAAATGATTTTTAATGCTTTTGGAAATTTTAATCCGACAAAATAACAGAGCTACTAAGTTCAAAACGTTCCGACACTATATTTAATTATTATGCCCAAAGTTCTTCTTTCAGGTCGTGTCGCAGGTGAAAAAGATCCTTCCCGAGAGCCGCGAGCCAAGCTCCTTTACCTTCTCTTTTCTGCGGGTTGGGACATAAGTAACTCGAACGGTGACCAGCCCGTAACTTTATCAAATATTCAAGATCAGATCATTTGTTCTGATGCTTTTGTATTTACACCAGGAGCGACTCTCGAAGAGCTTTTCAAAGCCGTTTCCATATTTGTTGGATATCAGACCATGGACGAAAAACTTAACGATAAAGGGACGGTAGTGCTTAACGGAGATCATTCATGGGATCCTTTCTTCAACGTTTTGAATCATTTGAGGTCATTGGGCACTATTAAGCAGGATTTTAGAAATTTTCTTCTTGCCGTGAATGAGCCGGAAAATGTTATAGAAGTTTTGGACAGGGTTGAGGAATTGGGAATTCCAGATCCGGAACGACATTCTGTTAATGAGGGTCAAACAGATGAAATATATTCTTATGAATCTCCTCCCCTGAAAGGACAATTAGGAGATGTTTGTGTGTTTTGTTCAGCTAGTATCAAGGATCAGAGTTATCTTGATGATGGTTACAAATTTGGTCAGCAAATGGCAAATTCAGGGTATGGTTGTGTTTCAGGTGCTGGCAGGACCGGAGTGATGGGGGCCGTGGTTCGTGGGGCTGTTGATGCTGAGGGTTGGACCGGCGGATCAAATGTTTCGCACATCATTAACCTTGAAGGAATCCCTGATGGATTGTCGAGTTTTTGGCTTAGACCTGATATTTATACACGTATGGAAGTGATGATCGAAAGATCAGAGGCATTCGTAATTTTTCCAGGCGGTGCAGGGACCGTTCAGGAATTATTGGCATTGCTACTCTTAAAGGAATCCAATGATCCTTTGATGCGGGGAAAACCCATAATACTTTTTGATAGGATAGATGGCTCTGGGGTCCACTTCTGGGATCCGTTAATTAAATTATTAGCAAATACTCAATGCTCATCATATTTTCAGACGGTCAATGAATTAGATAAGATCATGCCCGTTGTTCATGAGGAGCTAATATCATCTAAAAAACTGGACTCTTGATCCATTGTGATCTGAATCATTAAGAACAAAGATTCATAAGGATGGAAAAAGAAATTAAAGACCGACTCCAAAGGTTTGCATGCGCTCTGATAAATCAGGAGACAGCAAATATTTTAGTGGAGCCTCAAGGTGAATCTGAAGGATTCTGGTTCGGAGGAGGTAATGTAATTTGTGATAATGATGACGTTTTCTGGTTATGTGGTCGTTACCGCAATCATGGTGATTCAAGGACCGGGGTCGGTTCTGGTGAGCGTGGTCTTGAGTTGGCGATCTTTTCATCTGTTTCGGTACTGGGTCCATGGGAGAAAAAAAAATCGTTTGCCAAAAAAGAACTAGACAATGGAAATGCTGAAGTTGTTTCCATTGAGGGTGCTTCATTGTTTATAGGTTCTGCAGGCGTCGAATTGTTTTTATCTACCGAAAAGAACAGATCATATCCTTCAAAGGTTATTGATTATCAGAAGAAGGGGACCGGAATATGGGATATTAATGTGATTGCGTCTGATTCCGTTGTGGGTCTTGATTCATCTTCTATTTATACCGCCATCTGCAGTGATGAATTAGGATCTCTCCATGTGAAGGACCCGGTAGCCTTTCAGGTTCCCGGAGGCAATAATGAGACGGGCTTGTTGTTTTGCAGTCATCCTTACACCTGGGCCAGTTCAAATACTGGTCTTGCTGTGCGAGAATCCGGACAGGAGCAATTTAAAATTGAAAGCTTTAACGCTTTGACGCGTGGAGATTCTTGGGATGTGGCATGTACTCGAATCACTGACCGCTTATCGGTTCCTCCTCTGGGTGTTTTTTCCGGAATGCCTCCAATTTCTATTTATTTTTACGATGGGGCAGAATGTTTGCGTTCTCTCGAAGAGAGTACAGTTGGCGTTCCAAGGCCTCGTGGATTTTCTTGTGAGGAAATAGGAGGAATGGCTGTTGGATTTGACGAACTGTTTCCGGAAATCTTTCGTATTTCTTCTCATGCGCCTATGTTTGTTTCACCTCATGGAACTGGTTGTAGTCGTTACGTTTCAACGCTAGTCACTGCGGAGGGAATTCTGGCTACTTGGCAACAGTCTCAGGAGAACCTTTCGCAGCCATTAGTTGGAAATTTCTTACCCGTTGAGCAAATAGAGGAAATATTGTCTTAAGAGAATGACCCTAACTCGGATTGACCTGACGTCGATCATCGCCATACTCAAGGAACAATGGAAAAAGTTATAATAATCGGAACAGGATGCGCTGGCTGGACGGCGGCAATTTATGCAGGAAGAGCAAATCTATCACCACTGGTTCTGGCAGGAGATCAGCTGGGGGGACAATTAACAACTACGACTGAGGTTGAAAATTATCCTGGATTTCCGCAAGGAGTCATGGGCCCAGAACTCATGATGCAGATGCAGGAACAAGCTACAAAGTTCGGAGCCAGAGTTGAATATAAAAAAGTAACTTCTGTAGAAAAAAATGATTTAATCTTTAAAGTGACTTGCGGTGAAGAACAGTACG
>JABSSR010000324.1 GCA_013213965.1 Verrucomicrobiales bacterium
ATTAGCGCCATCGCGACTGATCCAAAAATTAATAAATAAGATTTTAGAGTTTTCATGGAACTTTTGACTCTTCTCATAGAGAGATATTCAAATTAAATACAAAAAAATACCGTTCCCATGTGGAAACGGTATTTTCTAAAAGGTTAAATAATTAAAAGGGATGCTTTAATAACGGTTATTTTGCCGGTTTGCGCTTTGATTACGTTGTTGCTGTTGAGTATTTTGTTTGTCCTTTTTGTCTCCCAGAAATGCGCCTGTTCCTGCGCCAAGGGCACCTCCGAGCAGGGCACCTTTGGCAGCTTCACCTGACTGGTTGCCTATAATTGCGCCTGTTCCTGCGCCGATGAGGCCACCCAGAACGGCACTGCTTTGGGCATTTGGTCCACATGAAGTAGAAAAGAAAGCGAGTCCGAGGGTCGCGGTAGCTATAAGTAGGAATCGATAGAGTTTCATAATTAATTATTAATATATCTAAAATAGACTCATTTGACGTATTTCGCTAATGATCTATTCAATAAAAAGTTGGTTTCATAATAATAAACGTTCATTTAATGCAATTCTTTCAAAAAAAATCCCAAGCCCTAAAGCGATAGGACTTGGGAATTTTGTGAGTTTTTATGATTTTCGAATTCTTTTATTATGAAATCTCAGATCTGGATTGACCTCTTTCCTCAAGAACGGCCTGAGCTGCTGCTAGCTTTGCAATAGGAATTCGGAAAGGACTACAACTCACATAATTGAGTCCTGACCGGTGGCAGAATTTCACAGAGGCCGGATCTCCTCCATGCTCTCCACAAATACCAATCTTAAGATTTTTCTTTGTCTTGCGACCACCCTTGACTCCCATCTCTACGAGTTGACCGACACCGGTCTGGTCAAGGCTGGCAAATGGATTATTGCTCACGACTTCGGCGTCTTGATAAGCAGGCAAGAATGAACTTGAGTCATCACGACTCAGTCCGAGGCAGGTCTGGGTCAGGTCATTGGTACCAAAGCTGAAGAATTCCGCATGTGCTGCAACTTCGCTCGCAGTGAGTGCTGCTCTTGGAATTTCAATCATCGTTCCAACGACATATTTGAGCTGGCTTGCCTTGAGCCCATGCTTTTGACGGGCCTCTTTAGCGGCCTCGTCAATGACAGCTTTTTGCAATTCAAGTTCTTTTGAATAGCTGACCAGAGGCACCATGATTTCAGGCAATACTTTTATCTTCTTCTTCTGCACTTCAATGGCGGCCTCGAAGATGGCAGTTGCCTGCATCTTGGTTATTTCAGGATAAACGATTCCGAGTCGGCAGCCTCGGTGACCGAGCATTGGGTTTTCCTCATGCAGTTCATTGATGCGCCTCTTAATGTAGGCAGGGCTGACTTTAATTTTTTTCGCAAGTGCGGTAATTTGCTTTGGTGTCATTGTCCCGATGAATTCATGGAGTGGTGGATCCAGGAGCCTGATCGTTGCGGGCCGGCCGTTCAGTGCTGCAAAGATTCCCGAGAAATCTTTCTTCTGGTAAGGGAGAAGTTTTTTGAGTGCCTTTGCTCGTCCTTTGTCATTCTCAGCAAGGATCATCTGCCGAACGGCATCAATTCGGTTCCCTTCAAAGAACATGTGTTCGGTACGGGTCAGTCCTATTCCTTCGGCCCCGAAAGAGATGGCGTTTTTGACCTGACCAGGAGTGTCCGAGTTGGTACGGACTCCGAGCCTACGAAGCTTGTCTGCCCAGCTCATGAGCTGGGTGAACTTCTTGTAGGTCGGACTCTTCTTTGCGGATGCCTTGTTCTCAAGGAGGGCCTGAATGACTTGCGAAGGGGCCGTTTTAAGTTCACCTGCGTAAATATTTCCAACAAAACCATTCAGAGAAATGTGATCACCTTCCTTCAATGTGACACCGTTTCCGCTGAGTGTTTTCTTACCGTAGTCAATGTCCATGTCATGAGCGCCACAAACGCAAATCTTACCCATTTGACGGGCAACGAGTGCTGCGTGGGAAGAAGCGCCTCCACGCGTTGTCAGGATACCTTCTGCAGCAATCATTCCTCTCAAATCCTCAGGTGAAGTTTCCTGACGGGTAAGGATTACTTTTTGTCCTTTAGCAGCTGCTTCTACAGCGCTTTCAGCAGTAAAGTAAATCCTACCACTGGCAGCGCCTGGACCGGCGGGAAGGCCAGCACCAATTTTTTTGGCTTTTCTTTCTGTGGCGGAGTCAAAGATAGGTGCTAATAGGTGGCTGAGATCTTCGGCTGGTATCCGAAGGATAGCTTCTTCTTTACTGATCAGACGTTCCCTGACCATGTCGAGTGCAATATTAACTGCGGCGAATCCTGTCCTCTTTCCGTTCCTGGTCTGGAGCATCCAGAGATTGCCTTTTTCAATAGTAAATTCAACGTCCTGCACATCACGGAAATGCTTTTCCAGAATCTTTCTGATCTTCAGTAGCTCCTTGTACGAAGAGGGCAGATCCTTTGCCATTTTGGCTACCGGTTTTGGAGTCCGGACTCCGGCAACGACATCCTCACCCTG
>JABSSR010000325.1 GCA_013213965.1 Verrucomicrobiales bacterium
ACATCGATATAGATGATGAATAAGCTTAGGCTCTTTTTATTTAATTCTTAACCTAAAGAATTTTTTTCCAGCTTCTCTACTTCTTATAAGGCTCTGCCGGTCGCCGTTATCAATTATTCCAGCGCCAATCTCTTCCCATTGGTTCAGGTCTGTGGAACATTCCATTACGGCCTTTGGTATTGCGGCTGACCATGAAACTTTTATTGAGTCGAAATTGCTGCTAATTGAAACCGCAAGAGGGTTTCCCCAAATAGTGTGGACCCATTGTGGACGATCGATGAAGGGATTTCTATTGTTTTGGATTTCATACATTTTTTCGTTTCGCAGTTTTTCTTCCTCGTTTACAGGGTCAATAATGTGCCATACGAGCAGAGTGAGGAGAGATCCCATTTTTGAATTACTTGAAGTTATTTCCGCAAGATCATCAGTGAGTTCCAGATCAGGTTCCCCGCTCTTTCCTTCATAGCGAATGTCCATGTAGAACATGGCCCTTGCGATGTCTCCTTTGAGGGATTCAGGAGGTGACCAAGAATTATTATCTGATGAACAGAGCGTAGCCTCAGGGTGAGAAGGAAATTTATAGTATCGAGAATCTGGATCGCTTTCATCGAAGTGCTTATTGCCTCTTGATGAGTTCACATTGGAATCGCATGGCCTTAATGCGTGTATGTCTGAGTAAGCGGGTCCTCTACTGTCGATCCCATATGAATTGGGCCAGAGATGTTCTCGGTTCCAGCCACTTGAGCAGCAATTTGATGAGGGGTCAGATCTTCTTGAGTAAATAAGAATAACGTTATTCTTATTGATGGGGTCAGCATCAATGGTTGACATTGCTTCGTCCGTCGAGCTGTAGCTTATGACCTTGTGACCGCTTATTATCTGATTGATTGCTTCTCTAAGAGATTTACCGCTCTTTCCATGTGCTGAATCATAATAGCCTGTAGGTTCTTCTCCGTATGTTTGATGGATTATTTGGAGAAGAGCGAGTATTATATACACATGAATTTTCATCGTATGAATCATTAAAGATGATATTTCTTTTGCATTAATATTTTATTAATTAAATGTCACTATAGAGTATTACTATATGAAAATATCACTCCATTGCCATAGCCTTAGGGCTTTAGTTCCAGTGTCATTATGGCTTATCGGGGTGATTTTTATTAGTGCACTTTCCTTTGCTGATTCAGCGGAGAAGGGAGAAGTCGAAAAACGGACTTATTTTTTTAAAGAGGCTGACAAAGAAATAGATTACCGGCTATACGTCCCTAGTGAGTACATTAAGGGCAAGCAATTTCCTCTAATTGTGTTGCTTCATGGGTTAGGGAGTAATCCTCAGCAGGTGATTCGTTATGAGGGAATAATACAAGAGGCGGAAAAGCGTAATTATATTGTGGTTGCTCCTTATGGATATAATGAACGGGGATGGTACGGTGCAAGGGGCAAGGGCAAGCAGGGGACAATTGAGGCGTTGTTGCTTGGGGAGAATGATAAGGACCCGGAAAATATTGGTGAGTTGAGTGAGCGCGATGTTATGAATGTGCTTGAGATTGTAAGAAAAGAATTCAGCGTGGATGATGGGAGGGTTTATTTGATGGGGCACTCGATGGGTGGCGGAGGTACGATATATCTTGGTCAGAAATACTCCTCTATATGGGCTGGGCTCGCGCCTCTGGCCCCGGCGGCGATGCCTCCGGCCGTCAGTTTCGATAGCTCTATCTTAAAAAAGATGACAAAAATTCCTATTTATCTTGTTGCTGGTGAACGGGACCGTCTTATTCCTGTTTTTCTTGTTAGGGAATGGGCTCAGGAAATGAAGCGATTGAAAATGGATTATATCTATGAGGAAATTAAGGGAGGTGATCATAGTAGATCCTTTGCAAATAATCCTCAAATGATTGCCAGGATATATGATTTTTTTGATGAACGGCGTAAGGGCCGATCAAATAGCAAGGTTTCTTCGTGGAGAGTCTTTACGAACCGTTCAGGTGTTAAGATAAAGGCAAGTGTTGATTCAGTTTCTGGTGAGAAAGTTACTATTGTCAGGGACGATAATAGGAAATTTACGATTCCAATTTCTTCACTCATTGATGAGGATGAGGAGTACCTGAGGGAGTGGCTGACAATCAATGATAATTGAGGGAAAACTGATTTCTATGTGCTTCAGTTTCGTAATCTGCCGCTAGCTTTTAAATCGTTAAGTTTTGTTGCAAGTTTCTTTGCGATTTCAGGATGATCTGATGATAGATTTTTTCTTTCGCCCTTATCCTTACTTAGATCAAAGAGTTGAGGTTTCTTTTTAGTGGGAATGTATTTCCAATGATTGTATCTGATGGCAACCATTTTTCCTGCCTCTTCGAGTGTGTATTCAAGGCCTTTCTTGTCTTTACCCATGAACGCCTGCAAAGTGTTGCGGCTGTCTGGTGCTTCGTTAGGTTTAAGTTTAATTCCAAGTAGATTGGCGAATGAGGCGATGAAGTCGATTTGGCTTACTAACGCATTTGAGACGCTAGGATTAATTTTTCTTGGCCAGCGTATAATAAAAGGGACACGAGTTCCGCCCTCGTAGATCTGATATTTTCCTCCACGGTAAGGTCCTGAACCATCATGTCCCTGGTCAGCTTCCTTGGTTGATTTCCTGACCGTTGAACCATCCTCGTAACCGTCATCGTAAACTGGTCCGTTGTCACTGGAAACGATCAGGATTGTGTTATCAGTTAATCCCTCTTCCTTCAGTGCTTCGGAGATTGCGCCTACTGACCAATCAAACTGAACCATTGCATCTCCTCGCTTACCTAAATTAGTTTTTCCTTGGAATCTGGGGTGGGGGGC
>JABSSR010000326.1 GCA_013213965.1 Verrucomicrobiales bacterium
GCTCAAGGCGCAACACCTACCAGAAAGGAAATTGAATCCTTCCTTTGAAATTACCAATGAAAAACATGTCTCTGCCAGCCATTAAATCATTGGTGATCTTGCTCTCAATTACCGCTCTCACCTTAACAACAAAATCAGAAGAGGTCCGCCAACTAACTATCCATTCACAAAAAATCACCTCTGGTCCGATGAATCATTTCTTTGGCTACATTGGCCACGTTCAAAACATACCATGGAATGGAGACGGGAAATACATTCTCGCATTAAGGAGCAACTTCCAGGACCGCATGCCCGGGCCGAATGATCCAGCAGACATTGTACTGATTGATACCCAACAAAAATACTCAGTTAAAAAAATCGATCAGACTACCGCATGGAACCCTCAGCAAGGAACCATGTTTTACTGGAATCCTAAATCACCAGAGACTCAATTTTTCTTCAATGATAGAGATGCAAAAACAGGAAAAGTGTTTTGTGTTCTTTTTGATATCACGAAAGGACAAAGGTTAAAAGAGTACCGTTATCAGGACACTCCAATAGGAAACAGCGGGGTGGCGCAGAAAGGCGGTCACTTCCTTGGCATTAATTACGCCCGAATGGCCAGACTAAGGCCTGTAACAGGCTACAAAGGAACCCATGACTGGACGACCGGGCAAAAGCATCCAAAAGATGACGGCATATTCAAAGTCAACACAAATGACAGCACCAAATCCCTACTCATATCCTTTAATGATCTCGCAATAAAATTAAAAGAAAAATACAAAGACAATGAAATACCATCACTCTTCATAAACC
Organism: Verrucomicrobiales bacterium; assembly: GCA_013213965.1. Taxonomy (GTDB): domain Bacteria; phylum Verrucomicrobiota; class Verrucomicrobiia; order Verrucomicrobiales; family DEV007; genus EC70. Next base: position 796 of record JABSSR010000326.1, read on the forward strand.
ATACCCTTTGGAACAGAGAAGATGACAGGATCTTTTTCTTTGCCAGAGGAGGATGGAATGGCACCGGAAACGGAAAGAAAATAAATCAGGCCTTTGTAATGAATTCAGATGGCTCAAAACTCAAGCCACTATCAAAGCATATCGGAGGCCATCCAGAATGGGGCTATGAAGGCAAAATGATAGGAAGGATTGGAAAGGACCAAGTTATTTTTGACACAAATTCACAACGAGTAATTGACTCGATAGGGACACCCTCAATCTTCCCTAACCCTGAAGGAGACATTGCATTATCACCTAACGGAAAATGGTTCGTGAATGGCTACAAAAACAAGAAGAAGAGAAAAAATTATTATGTCATTTATAACCTAAAGGATGGATCCCATGTAAGGAGCAAGGGATTTGATATAGGAAAATGGACTTCAGGGGATCTTAGACAAGACCCCTCTCCGTGCTGGAACCGAGACAGCAACAAGATCTTAGTACCTGGCCTTTCAGATAATGGCAAATCGCGGCAGCTATTTATTTTGGATATCAAATCAAATTAAATATAATGTTGATGCCAACACCATAATGAAAGTACAGGTCATTCTCATTCCTATTCTGTTACTTGCCCGCCCAGTAATGGCTGGAAGCGCACGAGACTATCTGGACAAACCGAATACCTGGTTCAACTCAACGGAAGGCAAAAAAGTCATCAGTAACGTGCTCTCTCATCGTGACAAGAATGGGATCTGGCCCAAGAACATCGACACAACTGAAAAAACAACTCAAAAAGAAATCCGAGGCACCTTTGATAATTCAGCAACCCTGAACGAACTGAGACTCCTTGCACATGCATTCCAAGCGACAGATAATCCAAAATACAAAAGCGCTTTCCTAAAAGGGCTCGCGTGTATTTTAAAAGCACAATACAGGAACGGAGGATGGCCTCAAAGTCCTGAACCTTCTGGATACTCTCAGCACATCACATTCAACGATGGGACTATGATTGGAATTCTGAATTTCTTACGAGAAATATATAGCAAGAAAATATACAATTTTGTACCTGAAAAAATCATCCGCCTAACGAGGACATCTTTTGATAAGGGAGTCCAATGTATCCTTAAATGCCAAATCAGGGTCAATGGCCGTTTAACTGCCTGGTGTGCACAACACGATAGAATCACTTTTGAACCCAGAGGCGCTCGATCTTATGAACATCCGTCAATTAGTGGTGGCGAAAGTACTGGGATTACTTGTCTGCTGATGAGTTTGAAAAGCCCCACTAATGATATTAAAGAAGCAATAAA
>JABSSR010000327.1 GCA_013213965.1 Verrucomicrobiales bacterium
GCGATTAGCGAATCACGCAAGGCTTACCCAGCACAAGGGTTTCCGCTTCCGGCCGGAGTCGAGGTAATTGAAAACAGTTACGGTAATCCTACAGTATCCTGGCCCTCCAATGCTTGGTCGATTGCCACGGACACCGCAGTCAACCCCGGTGGTTTCGGTTACTTTGGTGGTAGCAAATCAGGAAGCGCTTCCGGTATGACTCAACGCGGGGGCGGTGGTGACTGGAGTATTCCTTACGGAATCCGCGACATTTTCGTCATCCAGAGTGATTTCGTTCAACTCCCTGACAGAGTAGATTTCACCATTGGCGGAACTCCGAACACAATTGGTGGAGCCGACAATATAAATATATTCTTTAGGCAAACTGGAACTTCCCCGTGGTTTGAAGTTGGAATTTACAATTCCACGATCGGGGAAAAAGATACTGGCTTAAATTCAGACATTATTGTTCGCGATCCTGATCTTAACAATGGATGGAATAACTACGCGTTGCTCGTTGATGTTAAAAACGAAACTATTGAAGTTTTTGTTAACGAGCAGTCAAAGGGTATCATTGAACTTAAGGTGATACATGATGGCGCATATGCTGGAATTTTGAATAATCAATTTGTCGGAATTGGAGGCGCCGGCGCGGATCGACTTTGGAGCGATAATTTTCAAGTCGGAGGTCCAATAATAGATCTCAGTTCAGATCTTGTTGGATACTGGAAACTTGATGGAGATTTTAGTGACTCCTCCGGTAACGGTAATGATGGCACGCTCTTCGGCGGTTCCACCTACACTGACTCGGTCCCAGACGCATTGGGCGGCGGTCAGTCTGTCAACTTTGACGGAACTGCTGGAACCTATGGCAGCATCAACCATGGCGCAGGAGGTCTCGCGATCACTACTGCCCCGTCCTACACGGTCTCGATGTGGGTCAGTGGTGACGGAACGGTAGATAACGGTGATGACAGAATTTTCTCTGAAGCAATGAGCACCAACAACAATCCCCTCTTTAATATGGTAACAAAAAACAACGGTGCCGACGGTACCGTTGATTTGTTTGTGAGGAACGGAGCGACCACGGGTCACCAGTTCTCTAATGGAGAAGTGTTCGACGGGACCTGGCATCACGTGGCCTGGGTCGATAATGATGGTATCCTTGATCTTTACATCGATGGCGTCTTCGATAAGCAGTTCGATCACAATTTGGTTGGTGCATTCACTCCGGACACGACCACGATAGGAGGAATCCTTCGAGGCACTGACTGTTGTAACTTCACCGGGAACATTGATGATGTGGCCATTTGGGATGAGGCGTTATCCGAGAATGACATTGCTGCTCTTGCCAGTGGGGCTATGTCTCCCGGAGGCCCTTCGGACGATGATGATGAGGACGGGTTACCTGACGCATGGGAAGAGAAACTCGTTGATAACCTTGAAGATCTTAATGGCTTAGGTGCCGGCCCCGGCCCCGGATCAGGGACAGGTGACTTTGATGGGGACGGATTAACTGATCTCGATGAGTACGAGGAGACTATGACTGATCCGACCAAGGCAGACACGGACGGTGACGAACTTGAAGACGGAGTCGAGACGGATACGGGGACTTATGTGAGTGCCACAAACACAGGCACTGACCCAAGGGATGCAGACACGGACGGTGACGGTCTCACTGATGGAGTCGAAACAAATACCGGAAAATTAGTTGATAACGATGATACCGGCACTGACCCGAACAATGCAGACACGGACGATGACGGATACACGGACGGTGATGAAATTGCTGAAGGGACCGATCCCATGGACCCGGAAGATCCTCCGGCACCTACCCTAGAAGATTGTTTAGTGGCCTAC
>JABSSR010000328.1 GCA_013213965.1 Verrucomicrobiales bacterium
GCGGAGCAGGACAAAATCGCTGACAAGGCCAACGCGATAGGACGCCTCCTAACCTACCGGAAAATGGAGATCCCAGAATCGTGCTTGTCACTGCTGGACGAGTTGATTGAACATACGCTGGAATCTTACAGTCAGGCTGAAAATGTCATCGAGCAGATGGACGAGTTGATGGAGGGTGGATTTCATGGCAAGGAGTCGAGGCGAGTTCGGAAGTTGATTAACAAACTCCAGGAAACGGAGGAGTCCGCGGACAATCTGATGATGAGGATTAATCACGCCTTGTTCGCTATCGAAGATCAACTGAATCCGGTCGACGTAATGTTTTGGTATAAACTCATCGAGCATGTCGGTGACATCTCGAACCGCTCAGAAAATGTGGGTGATCGGGTGTTGCTGCTCATCGCTCGATCATGAACACGACTTCATTGATTTAACCCTCTCCTCCAAAGATAACCATGGAAATCATTACAGAGTACAATTGGATATTCTTTTCTCTCGCAGTAATCTTCGGTCTTTACATGACCTGGGGGATTGGTGCCAACGACGTCGCCAACGCAATGGGAACCTCGGTCGGTTCCGGAGCAATCACCGTGAAACAAGCGATCATTATCGCTGCGATTTTCGAATTCTCCGGAGCTTTTCTCGCTGGTGGTGATGTTACTGAAACGATTCGAAAGGGGATTATCGACCCTGGAGCGATTTCAGATAGACCGGAGTTGCTGCTGTACGGAATGCTTGCGGCACTACTCTCGGCGGCGATCTGGCTGATGGCCGCTTCTACAAAAGGTTGGCCCGTTTCGACTACTCACACCATTGTCGGTGCTGTCGTGGGGTTTGCGATCGTCGGGATCGGACCTGATTCTGTAAACTGGGGAAAGATCGGCAAAATTGTTGCCAGTTGGATCATTTCTCCGGTCCTTGGTGGCGTGATCGGGTTTGTTTTGATGGTAAGCATTCGTAAGTTCATCATCAATGCTGATGAACCGATCAAGATGGCAAGACGCTACGGACCCTTCTATGTCTTTCTCGCGGCATTTATAGTGGTTCTGGTGAGCCTCTTTAAGGGCCTAAAACATCTAAAACTTGATGTTTCGGATGGTCAGAAATTCCTTTGGGCCGCGATCTTGGGAGTTCTGCTTGCGTTTGTTGGCAAAGTCATGATCAATCGAGTAAAAGTAGACGCCATCGCGGACAAGGATTTCCACTACGCGAGTGTCGAGAGGATGTTCCGACCGATGATGATATTTACGGCCTGCGCGATGGCATTTGCTCACGGCTCAAATGATGTTGCCAACGGCGTTGGACCAATGGCCGCAGTGATCGGATTGATTCAATCGGGAGGAGAAGTTGCACAAGAATCGGAGATGCCGATTTGGATCCTGTTGATGGGCGGCGGTGGCATCGTTGTCGGCCTTGCTACACTCGGTTATCGAGTGATGCAGACCATCGGAGAGAAGATCACCGAACTGACACCAACGCGAGGCTACAGCGCCACTCTCGGCGCGGCCTCCACGGTAGTTCTTGCCTCGACCAATGGCATTCCGGTATCGACGACTCACATCGCCGTTGGTGCGGTCCTTGGTGTAGGATTGGCACGTGGGATCAGTGCGGTGGATTTGCGGGTGCTGATCAATATCGTTGTTTCTTGGCTAGTGACATTGCCGGTCGGCGCGGGCCTTGCGGCGCTGATTTTCTTTATCTTAAAGGGGATCTTTTCCTAATAAATCGTCCCTACCTCGTAGCGCATTGAGGTTGACTGCTGATCTGTAGATCCTATGTTTTTTGTTTGGTGAGGGAACAGTAATTATTGGAGTTGCTTCACTGCCAATTTCTTTACGTGACGCTTTCGCAACAAACTACTGGCCGATCAAAGGCCATTGGTTGCTCTTTATAGAAACTCAGGAAATTTTTAAGTTATAACATCTCGCATCCCTTTATTGAAATTGGCAGACAATTAATCGATCAGGTGAAATCCACAAATAAACAAATTTAATAAGCTTTATTTTTATTCTTTGCAGCAGAACTCTAACAATTCCAACATTAAGATTTAATGTTAATCATTGCGATAACTGAGTTGTTCCACAATTATAAACATTAATTATTTTATCTGATCCCCTGTACTGCAAGAATGTCAGATCATATGTACACTGTTTTAATAGCAGAAGATGAGTCCGACATAAGGCAACTCATAAGTTTCAATTTGGAGCGCGAGTCCATGGACACATTACTTGCCAAGGATGGTGTTGAAGCTTTTGAAATTGCCAAAGAAAAAGAACCTGATCTAATCATTCTGGATCTCATGCTTCCCCGAATGGATGGGTTTACTGTATTTAAAGAGTTGCGCCTAGACAGCAGGACCAAAGACATTCCAGTCATAATGCTAACCGCAAAGGCACAATTAGATGATGTAATTACCGGACTCGAAATGGGAGCCGATGATTATCTAACAAAACCTTTCAGCCCAAAAGAGCTGGTATTAAGGGTCAAAGCTCTTCTGAGAAGAATAAAAACAACTATCGTAAACTCTATTATTACATCAGGAAAATTCCGGCTAGACAAAAATACTCTTCATTGCTTTGTGTCCGGAGAGCAAATAGACCTGACTCCAACTGAATTTAAATTACTACTCCTGATGGTCGAAAGAGAAGGAACAGTGCAAAATCGTGAAGATTTATTGCGAGAAATCTGGGGATACCGAGACACAGCAAACTCGAGAACCTTAGACACTCATATCAAGAGACTCAGAGGAAAGTTAGGTGATTCGTCACGCTGCATTGAAACAGTTCGCGGTGTCGGTTATCAATACAGGAACATCGCGTGACTTTTTATTACATTCTATTAATTGCAGCTCTTTTCATTATTCTCGTATTACAGAGAAAAAAGAATCAGGAAAGATTCTCGAAATTGGCTTTGGCTCTTAGAAAAAATGACAGAAAACTATTAACTGGTCACTCAGCTAAAGCTTCTTACTCAGCCTATCAACAACTCGAAAATCATATCATAGATCACATATTCGAAGCTGAAACGCTCGAGAAGCGAGTAGAAAGAAGGGAAGATCTCATTGCCGCTGTGGTGAACGGCCTCGCTGATGCTGTGATTGTCTTTGATCAGGGACTTAAAATTCGTTTCACCAATCCTAGTGCCTGCCAACTCTTTGGATGGACATCTCCTCCTCTCGAATTGGATGCCGCCGACCACATCAAAAATACAGAATTGATCGAATTAATACAAAAATCAATTAACACTCAACGCATAGAAACAATTGAGATCCAACACCTAATTCCTAATGACTCAGAACATCCGGCAAGGACACTTGAAGTCGAAGTGGCACCTCTAACCCTGACAGGTGTAAAATCAGTGACACGAGCAAGGGTCGTTCTGCGTGACGTCACTGACGCCAGAAACCTCGAACTGGTAAGGAAGGACTTTGTAGCCAATGCGTCTCACGAACTCCGCACACCGCTCACAATTATTAACGGTTATCTGGAAAATTTAATTGATAGTGAAATTAGCGATAAAGAAAATTCCCTTAAATTCCTGAATGTAATGCAAAAGCATGGTACCCGCATAGCCCGAATCATCGAAGACATGCTCACCATATCGAAACTGGAATCACACGCAGATACAATACAGATAAAACCCTTTGATTTGAGGAATTGCACGGAAGAAGTCATCACTCGATTGAATCCATTATTTGTGAAAAAACAAGCTACAGTGACACTAAGTTTTCCTGAAAACTCTACTATAAACGGTGATGTTTTTTACTGGGATCAGATCCTCTTTAATCTCATTGAAAATGCTCTCAAAGAAAACGATGAACCCAATCTAAAAATTACAATATCA
>JABSSR010000329.1 GCA_013213965.1 Verrucomicrobiales bacterium
AAATGCTCTTATCAAATGGAGTGTCAATTCAAGGAACTGTTGCTGGAAGTATTCGAACTGCAAATACGTTAGGCTCACTGAGCGGAGAAGATGCTGATGTTCTTGCGGAAATTGCCAACTCAATAAATTTTTACAACGCCGGAACTGATGGAACTATTACATTCACTAATCTTCCTGCTGGGCTTCCAGTGTTAGTGCAAATGATAACGAGTGACGCGGCATCTTCTTTTAATAATTGGGGAGGTGTCTTTTCTTTGTCTGTTATTGATACTGTGACTCAAGGATCTATTCAAATTATAACATTCGATGCTGGTACCGAACCGGATAATTTGGATGCTCAATTAGCAACCTTCAGCGCTGAAGTTGATGGTAACGGAGCCCTTCAGGTATTTGTCGATCAGACCCGGGCAGGTCATCATGCAGGAATTTCTGGGATAGTGGTTCTTGCAGCAGGTCAAGTCCTTCCACTTCAGATCAGTTCACTGGTTATTAATCAAGAACACCCTGGCGTGACCATTGAATGGAAGTCAGGAACGAACAGGATTTATGCAATCGAGGTATCAGATGATTTGATGCTGTGGGAAGAGTTGGATGATAATGTGACTTCCGAAGGTGATACCACTACCTTTACGGACACACAGATTCCGTTGAATTCCAGCAGGCGTTTTTATCGCGTTCATGAGATGGAACGCTAAGTGGTTATGTATTTTTTTATTAGGGGCAAGGAACAGTTTTCTTTGAGAGCGGAAATTTTCTTTCTTTTGTTGTTATTGCGATAATTCATTAAGAAAACACTAATGAGTAGAGAGGATTTGAAGAAATGATTAATCTTCAATTCATATCGATGTTATAGTGTAATTTTAAAGAGATTGAGGCTAGAGTGAAAGAAATGAAAAAGAAAATGAAAGGTATTATTTTATTAGTGACCTTCTTTTCGTTGTCGGCGATCCTTTTGATTTCTGTGAGTGCTGATTCTGTTTTTAGTCCGGTCCAGTTCCGTGCAGATAAACAGGCAGTAATGATTAATGTCGAAGAGGGGACGAGGCGCATTCGAGTCCAGGTTCATGAGGGGCAGGACATTGGTTGGCAAACACGAAGCATCACTCATCTCGATGGCCGTACTGGGCATTTAAAGTTGCGCGTTCCAGATTCGATCCCCATGAGTGCGATTCGAATAGAAGCCAGTAAGACTGACCCTTTCCCAAGTTCTCTCTATACTGGCAAGACAAGTTTTTCTGAAACGGCAGACGAACAGGGATCCAATATTAATCGAGGAATGGTAAATGTTCAATTAGCAGTAGAGGAAGACGCGCTTGCTGTAGAAGAGAACCCACAACCGAGTGTCGAAGAATCTGATATCTGGAAATGGCGCGGGCGCAGTCTCTATTTTTTCAATCAGCAGAGGGGGTTACAGGTATTTTCTTTACATGATCTTAATGAGCCCAGTCGTATAGCTCAGCTGAGAATGCCAGCAGTTGGTGAGCAACTCTACCTCGTCGGGGAGGAGCATGTAATTCTCTTGGCGAATTCAGGTAATTCTTACTGGCGAGGGGTGAACTCTGCCCAATCAGAAGTGGTGTTAGTTCATCATCAAACTGATCAGCTCTCTGTCAAGAAGCGTTACTCATTGGAAGGATCTTTTGTTGAGAGCCGCATGATAGGAAACCGTCTCTATGCAGTGACTAGGATATGGGAAAGCGTTAGGCATATTGACGGGAATTGGCACACGCGTTCAGGGCTCAAGGTATATGCTTTTGATTTTACTGATCCAACGAATCCTGTCGAAATGAAGGGGCTGGATCTGACTGGTGAGGAAAGTTATTATTATAATGCAGTGGTTACTGCAACGCCGGATTATCTTTTTGTGATCCCTTCCGTTTATGACTCTATTGACCGGGAGAATGTTTCATGGGTTCATGCCATTAAAATTGACGACCCTTCCGAACCAATGGAAATTACACACAAGGTTCGATTAGGAGGTCATCTTAATGACAAATATAAGTTGGCATTGCGTGACGGTATTCTGACCACAGTTTCACAGGTATGGGGGAATGAAGGACAGCAAAGACACACCTTGGTAGAGAATCACGATCTCCGGCATCATCCGAATGAGTTGGCTAGGCAATTGGATTCACTGGTCCTTGCCCCAGGCGAGACTGTACGGGCAACTAGGTTTCATGATGATCGCCTGTATGTCGTTACTTTTAGACAAATTGATCCTCTCTTTGCCGTCGATCTATCTAGGCCTCGCCGGTTAAAGATTCTTGGCCATATCGACATACCTGGTTGGTCCACTTATATGGAAATATTTGGAGAATTGGGCCGTATATTGTCGGTAGGAATTGAAGATTCAAGAGTTGCTATTTCCTTATTTGATGTGGCTGATCCCACAAAGATGAGATTGTCTGAACGGATTTATCTTGGGGACGAAGATACTTACAGCTGGAGTGAAGGTAATTACGATGAGAAGGCGGTAGGATTCTTTCCTGATCAAAATTTATTGGTTTTGCCTTTCACAGGTATGGTGGACGGATCTTATCAAAAAAAGATGCAGATCATGGATATTGGAGATGACCTACTGGTCAAGCGAGGAGTGATCGATTCTGATTTTATAGCACGTCGTGGAAAACTTCTTGATAATGACAAGTTAGTTGTCATTTCTGGACAGCAGTTACGGGTAATGGACATTTCGGATCGGGACCTTCCTGAGGAGAAAGTTTCATTAACAATTGCTTGGTCAGCAGATCGAATTATTCGTACGGATGATTATCTCATTCAGTTAGAAGGAGGATCATCGCATTGGTGGGATTCAAATTCAGGGACTCCCACTACCCTCAGGATAACTGTTTCTGATGATCCTGATGCATTGGTCAGTGAGTTGGAAATTGGTCGCGGCAATGAATTGAACGGAGCGACCATCATCGATAAAACGGTTCACCTTCTGACGTCCCGGACTGAATCGATCAGTGTAAAGGATAATGAAGGATTAGAACGCTGGAAATATGCTACATTCTTTTATACTCATTCCATTGATGTTTCTAATCCCAAGGTTCCGGTACTGATAGGAACGGACAGGATGAAAGCATCTGATTCCTTAATTTATCTCGGGTCAATGCGTGCGAATGCATTGTCGGAAAATAAAATTCTTTGGGCCCCTGATCAATCGAACACGGGATATTATTCATGTATGCGTTGTATCGGAATAGTCGAGGACGTAATGGTTGATGATATTGGTTTTTGGCCCCGGCAAGGGAATGACGGTTGGCTCATTGTTACAGGTTCTGGTGACGATTCTATGCCAAGTTTTTTCTCTGCCACACGAATGGTCAATCATGATG
>JABSSR010000033.1 GCA_013213965.1 Verrucomicrobiales bacterium
GCATGTAGCACGGCCGGGACACCGGGGTATACTCTATCGCCCTTCTGGCGGAAGTTGCCGCGGTTGTGCAGATACGTGGAACGATACTTGTGATGTTGAATCATCGTCGGCGCACGAGTGACGGGCGGAAGGGCCTTTTCCATTTTGTCGAGTTCCTGCACCAATTCACTGACTTTCAGCTCCCTGAATTTCTTCGCACCAATGCGTGATCCTCTGCGCAGGAAATAGTCCTGCAGCCGGTCGCTCTCGATGGGTGTGCGTTTTGTCCTGGGCTTGTAAATGATGTTAAGGCCCTCAAGTTGCCCCTCGCCAAGTTGACCACCCCAAACGAGCCCGAGCAGTTCCAGTTCACGATCCCAGTGATGGTCGAGGCCTGGGTTCGTCTCCGTGTCCAGCAGCTTGGTTTCCCAGTGCTTTTGCAATACGGCCAGTTCGTCGGCTACGGGTGCCAATAACTCGTTCCGTTTCCTGTCATACTCCTTTTTTGCGGGCGCGAATTTTACCGCCTCGCCTAGTAGAGGAGCGTTAATGTTCAGTTCGTTGGCGTTGTTGAAAAAGGCATACAGCTGGTAAAACTCATTCTGCGATACAGGGTCGTATTTGTGGTCGTGGCATTGCGCGCAGGCAACGGTGAGGCCAAGCCAAACTGTGCCAAAAGTGCTCGCACGATCTTTCACTTGCAGCACTCGATACTCCTCAATGTCCGCACCTCCCTCACGGTTACTGAGCGTGTTGCGCAGAAAACCGGTGGCGATGCGCTGCTCCGTGTTGGCGTTGGGTAGCAGGTCACCGGCAAGTTGCTCGATGGTGAACTGATTAAAGGGCAGGTTGCGATTGAACGCCTCCACCACCCACTGTCTCCAGCGCCACGCAACGGGACGGAGTTGGTCTGTCAGGTATCCGTCGCTATCACCATAATGTGCTAGATCCATCCACCAGCGTGCCCATTTCTCTCCGAAGTGCTTACTGGCCAGTAGTCGATCGATGAGTTTTTCATATGCGGTGTCGGGGCCGTTTTTAATATCGGCCTCGAATGCCGCAATCTCGGCCAGTGAGGGCGGCAGGCCGGTGAGATCAAAATGCAGGCGCCGCAGTAGCGTGCGCCGATTTGCCTCAGGCGACGGCAGGAGGTCGGCAGCCTCCATGCGCTTTAAGATAAAATGGTCGACATCGTTGCGTGGCCAAGTGGACTCTGAAATCAGTGGTGGAGTCGGTTGTTCTGGTATTACGAATGCCCAGTGCGCATTAGTGCTTGATGATTCAGCAGTAGATTGCTCTTTCTTTCCATACCCCACCACCAACAAAACCATAATAATTGGAATCAGTGTTTTCATTACTCAAGAGAATCCTAACCCACCATTCTGATTCAGACAAACTTGGTTGCCTAAATTAATGGCTATGTCCCGCAGAATGTTTGATGAACTCTTTCCTCGGGCTTAGGCGGGGATTGGTAGGGGTTGAGATCTGAGCGGGTTTTATAGGGCTCTTGCAACGTGGCTAGGAGATCTTTCAGTGGTTGCAGATCGCCGTTCGTGGCGGCTTCCAGAACCTGTTCCACTTTATGATTACGTGGGATCACAGCCGGGTTGTTAGCACGCATCAAAGACAAAGAGAATTTTAGTGGTTCCATGTTTTTAGCAAGCCGTGCCTGCCAGCGGGTATACCATTCTTTGAAGGTTTCGTCGTCATAAGGCTCGCCCTTCGGCAGTGCTTCTTTCGTCAAATCCCTGAAGGTGTTGGTGTAGTCCGCGTCTTGCCGCTGCATCCAGTCAAGCAGATCAGTAATTAGATTTTCATCTTCCACTCGCGCACCGAACAGGCCAAGTTTGGCACGTAGCATGGAGAGCGATCTTTCTTTATACACTGCGCCAAAACCGTTTACAGCTTCCTCGGCCATATCTGTCGCCTTTTCGGTCTCGTCATCAAAGAGGGGCAGCATGGTCTCGGCCAGGCGTGCCAGATTCCATTGTGCCATGGCGGGTTGGTTGGCATAGGCGTAGCGCCCCGTATGATCGATGGAGCTAAACACCGTCCCTGGATCGTAGGCATCCATAAAAGCGCAGGGGCCATAATCAATCGTCTCGCCAGATAGTGTCATATTATCGGTGTTCATTATGCCGTGAATAAAGCCCACCCGCATCCAGTGGGTTATCAATTCCGCCTGTTTCTCGATAACAGATTTAAGGAGCGAAAGGGGCTTATTGTGATCCTCCTTAATCTCCGGATAGTGCCTTTCGATGGTGTAATCTACGAGGGTTTGGATTATTTCAATGTCTTGTTGAAATGCAGCGTATTGAAATGTACCAACACGAATGTGCGAGCTGGCGATGCGTGTGAGGATTGCCCCTGGCAAGCCAGTTTCACGATACACCTTCTCCCCGTTTGTCACCACCGCAAGACTACGGGTTGTGGGGATGTTCAGCGCGTGCATTGCTTCGCTGATGATATATTCACGCAGCATCGGTCCAAGTGCGGCGCGTCCGTCTCCACCCCTTGAGTATGGCGTGGGACCAGAACCTTTGAATTGAATGTCAAGGCGCTGACCCGAGGGGGTGATTTGCTCGCCCCAGACAATCGCTCGCCCATCACCCAACATGGTAAAGTGGCCATATTGATGTCCGGCATATGCCTGAGCGAGCGGCTCTGACCCCTTCGGCATATTATTGCCGCCAAACAGCGCAGCTTGTGCGTCCGAACTTCTGCCAGAAACATCCAAACCTATATCCGTGGCGAGAGGCGCATTAAAGATTACCATTTTTGGCTTAGGCACTGGCACCGGTGAGAGCTTTGTATAAAACGTCTTCGGCAGGTGGATGTAAGTGTTGTCGAAGTTGAAACCGGAGCTAGTCATTTAGTGTCACCTCATTAATGGCGTGGCTTAATCGCGTAATCCTTCTCCCCACACCCCCCAAGAAGCAGGGGCAGTGATACTAACAAGACTAACAGGCGTAAAGGGTTCATGGGTTATTCTTCAGGTTCACCTTTGCTGTTCCAATACTTTACAGAACCTTCGACTTCCTCACCATCCTTGAAGTTTCCTTCAAACAACTTCTGCCCGTTTTCATGCCACTCCACTACTAGCCCATCCCTTTTGTCGTCCTTGTAGTTTGCTTCACCTTTCTTCTGTCCGCTTTCATGCCAATGCAACGCTAGACCATCTTTCTTGCCGTTCTTCCAGTTTACTTCGCCATTCTTCTGCCCGTTCTCATGCCACCCCACCATTAGTCCTTCAAACTTGCCGTCTTTGTAGTTTACTTCACTTTTCTTCTGCCCGTTTTCATACCACGTCACCCCTAGCCCATCCTGCTTGCCTTCCTTCCAGCTTGTTTCTCGTGCCATTTGCCCGTTTTCATGAAAGCGGAAAACTTTTCCTGTATAAGGAGTGTCTGAACCTTTCAAATAAACGATATCTTCACGTTCTTCTACTTCTTCCGCATTAACGCCCTCTAGTTCAGGCTGAGTTTCATCAGCAGTTTCGTTCTTTCCACCACACCCCCCAAGAAGCAGGGGCAGTGATACTAACAAGACTAACAGGCGTAAGGGGTTCATGGGTTATTCTAAATCAGCTTCTTTCCTCGAATCAACAGGTTCACCTTTGCTGTTCCAAGCCTTTTTCGAACCTTTTACCACTTCCCCATCTTTGTAGGATTTAGCTGTAATTATTTTACCAGTTTCATCCCAAAAAATCCACAATCCATCACCCCTACTATCGAGCCCCCAACTATCGGCATTCCCCTCCGCTTTTTTCTGACCATTTTGGTAAAATATTTTTAGCAAGCCATTAGGCACACCCCTCTTATATGTTGTTATACTCCAAACTTTATCAGTCCATTTGGAGGCTTCATTACTATCTCCCAAAAATTCGTTTTTCTCTAATGCCTCTTGGAGCTCTTTTCTTCTCGTTTCAATAAGCTCTTTACCGCTCTTTGAGTGCATCCTATAAGAAATGCCTGAAAAAGGTTTTCCATTTTTCCTTGTTATAACTTCGCCGTCTACTCTACGCAATTCATCGAAGTCCATTTTTAGCTCGTATTCTTTAACGGCACCTTCGGGTACAGTTACTCTCTCCAGACCCTTTAAAAAATATCGATCATATTCTGCAAGTTTGTTTAGAGCCAATTTGATTGTTTTGCCTTGCTTTAGTTTTAGGACAACTTCCCGATCGGTGAAAGAAACCAGTTCTGCATCAACCTTAGTTCCTGCTATTGACGTCCAAGTTCGATTAATAGGTTCCTTTTCTTGGGCGCAGCAAATATTTGCACAAAGGAACAACAGCAGCATTAGAATCCTCATCCTCCAACCCTAACACCGCACCACGAACCGACCAATTACAAAATCCACCGAAGATTATAACGGGAACCAATGGTTGGTGGCTTTTGATCTGTGAACCATGGCTTTAATGGAAACAGCACGAGAGTGTGGAGCCTCGAGGATATATAANCACCTTGCTGATCAGGTTCAGTATTTCAATGAGAACGAGTATCGCTAATCTTATTCAACCCCCGTGATCAGGATGTGGCTTCAGTACATCAATGTACAATTATGTTTTTGGCAAGAATACACAGTAACTGCTCACCTAAAAATTATTACTCTACCTTTTCAGGATCGGGAACCCTACCCTGCCAAGGAACAAAACCCGCATTGCGTATATGCTCACGGAGAATCTGCTCCAGGGTCCGACGCACCTTATTATTGCCATCTATGGGGCTTGTCTCTCCTGGGTCTTCTGCAAGATTGTATAATTGGAAAGACTCAGTTGACGTATTCTGCAAGAGTTTCCATGGGCCCTGTCGCACTGCATAGTAATCCTGCCCACGATACATTCCCCCGCCTTCTCTTCTGACCCATATCAAAGTCCTAGAATCTATTTTATCATCATTCTTCCCCTGAATCCCACTGAGGAGACTCTGTCCCTCGATTTCCTCAGGCACTGAAGCACCAACCACTTCTGCCAATGTAGGCAACCAATCCATCGTCATAGAGACACCATCATAGCTAGTCCCAGCCTTGATATGGCCGGGCCAGACAACGCAAGCAGGAACTCGTAAACCACCTTCCCACATTTGCTGCTTTTCACCCTTCCAAGGATCGTTCCTGGCTCCAACATTGGCCTGACCCCCATTATCAGATGTGAACACGACTATCGTGTTACTCTTTTTTGGTATGGATTTTAATACTTTCCCTATGCCGTAATCCATATGCTCAATCAGCGCAACGAGCTTCGCCCTTGCATTACCAATTCCCTCTTCACGCTGCTTGACCTTCTCGTACCAATCCTTGGGAGGCTGGATTGGGGTATGCGGTGCATTATAAGACAAGAATAGAAAGAAAGGATCCTCTTTGGTATTTCTTTCTTTAATGTACTGTATAGCCCAATCAGAAAATAGGTCAGTGGCATGACCCTTAGGATCTATCCGCTCCCTCCCCTCAGACATGTAATTCACTCCGTGCCTACGATGGTTATAATAATCATCCATCATGTCTCCCAAGTAGCCCTTGAAAAAATCAAAGCCGCGTCCGAGTGGCGTGTTCGGCTCCACAAGACCCAAATGCCACTTCCCTATCAGCGCCGTATGATAACCTGACCCCTTCATTACCTGAGGGATGGTCTTCGCTGACTCTGATAAATAGCCCCAGTTATTTGCTCGATGAGTTCGAATGACTCCGGGCACTCCGACCATGTCAGGATATCTTCCAGTCAAAAAAGCAGCACGGGTCGGGGAGCATACTGGGCAATTAGCGTAAGCATTAACAAAACGACAGCCACTTTCCATGAGCTTATCAATGTTTGGAGTCCTCATGTCCTTAGCTCCATGAGAGGACAAGTCACCGATCCCCAAATCATCGGCCATTATAAAAACGATATTAGGTTCTTCCTGTCCAACGACTTGCGAAAGAACCATGACCCAGATTGATAAGATTTTAATTAAATGAATCATCATAAGATTTTAGAGAAAAAATAACAGTGAAGAAGCCCCAAGTCTCTATAAACACAGATTACAAGCCAGCAGGATCAAAATCATCAGCAAAACGCAACGCCGCCGGCCCACTGTAAAGCTTTCCCTTGTGAACGATACTGGCCTTGCCTCCGGTCTGACGGGCAATGTCCACTAAGTAACTGAACGCAGCACCTGGGACTTCAAGGCCAATCGTATTGATCGGTATCCGAGACGAATTAATTTGCTTTATTTTTTCCACGACCTCTTCTGCGTCCTGAGCTTCGCCGTCTGATAGTAGCCATACAACTGCCGGGACCGGGCGCATGGCAAATGCTAGCTCCAGAGGTTCTTTCCATATCGTTGCTCCTTCAGGCTTTGCAGATTTAAT
>JABSSR010000330.1 GCA_013213965.1 Verrucomicrobiales bacterium
GCAAATTGTTTCAGTCTCACCATGGGCGGAGGTGGGATCAAGACCGGTCGAGTGATTGGGGCTAGCGATAAACACGGCGCGGTGCCCACAGAACGTCCTGTTTCCATTGCTGACTTTGCGGCCACCATCTATCACGTTTTGGGGCTCGACCCCGGAGACGAGCACGTTGCTCAAGGCCGTCGCATGAAAATGCTTCCCGAAGGATCGGTGATCAGGGAACTTCTCTAATCAATCAGCTCAAAGAGCTTCTTTGTGTTCCTGCTGATATTACAAATTGATATAGTGCTTTAATAATGTAGCCACACATTGCAAGATTTGTGTGTATTCTCTTTCATGTTCCTTAGTTGTATCATAACGGATCAAATTCGATCAAAAATTCTCATTCTTGGTGTTATTGTTTCTTTAGAACTTTTGTCGACGTTTGTCGTTGCAGATGTTGTAATCAACGAAATTCATTATGACGCTAACCCGAAGACAGAGCCTGCCGAATTTGTGGAATTGTTCAATTCTGGTGATGCAAGAGTCGATGTTTCTGGCTGGCGGATAGCAGGTGGTGTTGATTATACTTTTCCAGATGGAAGTGCTCTGGATTCGGGGGGCTTTTTGGTTATAGCAGAAGATCCGGCGGTGATACGATCAAGGTTTGGGTTCCAAACTGTTCATCAATACAGGGGGAGGCTCGATAATGATGGAGAAAAAATTAAACTCATGGACTCTTTCGGAAAGGACGTTGACGAGGTTGATTACGACTCAGGATTTCCGTGGCCGACTTCAGCACGTGGACTCGGAAGTTCAATGGAGCTAGTTCATCCACTACTAGATAATGATCTTGGAGGATCGTGGAGGAGTTCATCTGTTGGTTCAATTGGCCCCGAAATTACTTATATTTCCAAGAGATCCTCTTGGCGTTACCGAAAAGGAAACAGCGAGCCGTCAGATCCAATCACCACGTGGCGCGAGATCGCCTTCGTCGAAGACGGCACATGGTTCACTGGTGAATCCGTCATTGGGTTCGGTGATGGTGACGATGTGACTGTGTTATCTGACATGCAGAACGCATATTCAACGGTTTACTTTCGCAAGAGATTTAATGTTGAATCCGGTAAAATTCCAGCCCGACTACTTGTCCTTTTGTATATTGATGACGGAGCAATCGTTTGGATTAACGGAACAGAGGTCGCTCGTGTTTCTGTTGATTCAGGAGCCAAGGGTTTTGATGATTTTGGGAGAAATCACGAAGCCTCTTGGGAAGAATTGTTAATTCCTAATGTTAGAAACTTTTTGGTAGAGGGCACGAACGTGATTGCAGTGCATGGTCTGAACGCTAGCTCCAGAAGTAGTGATTTTTCCTTTGATCTCGAACTAAAGACTCCACCCGCAAATGCTGCCTCCGGAGACCCTTCTCCAGGTCTGGTTAATACGGTCACCCCGAACTCTGTGAGCAGTGCACCGCCAGTCATTCGTCAGGTAGAACACAGACCCAAAGAGCCATTGGCAAATGAGAATGTTATTATCAGTGCTAAGGTTACAGACGGGGACGGAGTCAGTAAAGTTATCCTCAGTTATCAACTAATAAGACCGGGCAGTTATATTCGAAAAGACGACGATTCTTATGAAGAGGGTTGGGTCGATCTGCTCATGAATGACAGTGGATCAAGCGGTGACGCTGTTTTGGGTGATTCGGTCTACAGTGTCACTGTACCTGCCAAGGAGCATGTTCACCGTCAGCTGGTTCGTTATAGGATTACCGTAGAGGACACTGCAGGGAATTTTGTTAAGGTTCCTTACGCTGATGACGAGTCCCCGAACTTTGCTTATTTTGTTTACAGCGGTGTTCCCTCGTGGGCAGGAGCCGAACGGCCTGGAGTCATTGCACCCAAGACCTTCCCGGTCGAAGTTATGAGGGAATCTCTGCCGGTATATCATCTCATTGCCAACTCAACGGATGTCAGAAACAGCCAATACAGTAGCGGTTCAGACGGAACTCGAATGTGGGGAACGATGGTTTACGATGGACGTGTCTATGATCATATCCAATTCTATAACCGCGGAGAAGCTTCGACTTATGTTAGTGGAAAAAACAAATGGCGATTCAAGTTTAACCGGGCCAGAGATTTTGTTGCGCGGGACATTTACGGGAAAAAATACACAAGCAAATGGAAGACTCTGAATTTCAATTCATGCTCGTCCCCATGGGTAGACGTTAATCGAGGAATGGCGGGAATCGATGAGGCTGTTCCGCACAGACTCTACCAACTAGCCGGTGTGCCAAGCTCAAATACTCATTGGGTTCAGTTCCGTGTCATTGACGGTAACGATGAGGCTCCTTCGAACCAATATTCGGGAGACTTGTGGGGTCTTTACCTTGCGATAGAGCACCCTGATAGGCGGTTCCTTGCCGAGAAGGGCCTTCCGGACGGAAGCGTTTACAAGATTCAGGGTGGGAGTGGAAATAAAAAAAATCAA